>CBIHPL010000390.1:0-4020 GCA_966212005.1 uncultured Asticcacaulis sp. | reverse complement strand
GCTGGCCCTGCCCCTTGGCTTCGTGGGCGGCCTTGATGGCCAGCAGGCCGCACAGCTCGCCGTTGGCGCCGGCCTTGGGCGTCAGGGCCACAGCCGGCATGCCGGTCAGCGTCTTCAGCCAGTGCGCCAGGCTGTCCATCAGCGCCAGCGCGCCCTGGACGGTCGAAACCGGCTGCAGCGGGTGGATATCGCCCAGGCCCTGAACGCGCGCCATCTTTTCATTCAGACGCGGATTGTGCTTCATGGTGCACGATCCCAGCGGATAGAGCGCCAGGTCGATGGCGTGGTTCTTCTGGCTGAGGCGGACATAGTGGCGCACGGCCTCCGGCTCGGTCAGACCCGGCAGGTTGAGCGTATCCCCGCGCACCAGATCGCCGAGATCCGACGTATCGATGGCGACATCGGCGAAGTCGACGCCGGTGCGGTGATAGTCGTCCCATTCAAAGATCAGCTTTTCCGACTGAAGCAGGCCACGGCCGCCCAGCAATGTCTTGAACGAGGTATGTTCGATGTCGAAGTCCGGCGCGCTGGGTCGGCCGACGGTATTCATTTTCGGCGTATCGGCCATCACCGCACCTCCTCGGTTAAAGCGTCTTTTAGGGCGGCGACCAGCGCCGACATATCCGCATCCGTCACCGTTTCGGTGGCGGCAATGATCAGATGATTGGCCAGGGCCGGATCGGCGTCGAGACGCGAGACCGGCACGCCGGCCAGGATGCCCTTGGCGGCCAGGGTCTCGACCACTTCTGCGGCGGGCTTCGACAGCTTCACGGTGAACTCGTTGAAGAAGCGCGGCGTGACGACCTCGATGCCGGCGGCGACCAGTTGGTCCTTCAGGGCATGCGCCTTGGCGTAGTTGATCTTGGCGACGCGCTTCAGGCCTTCCTGGCCCAGCAGGCTCATATGGATAGAGAAGGCGAGCGCGCACAGGCCGGAATTGGTGCAGATGTTCGACGTCGCCTTGTCGCGGCGAATGTGCTGCTCGCGCGTCGACAGGGTCAGCACGAAACCGCGTTCGCCATCAGCATCGACCGTCTCACCGCACAGGCGGCCCGGCATGTTGCGCAGGTATTTTTCCTTCGCGGCGAACAGGCCGACATAGGGACCGCCGAACGACAGCGGCACGCCGATCGACTGGCCCTCGACGGCGACGATATCGGCGCCCATTTCACCGGGCGACTTCAGCAGGCCCAGCGACATGACTTCGGTAACGACGACGATCAAGAGCGCACCGGCCGCCTGAGCGGCCTCGGCGATCCGGGTCAGGTCGGTTGCCGTGCCGAAAACGTTCGGCGTCTGGACGACGACGCAGGCCGTGCCGGCGTCGATATGGCTCAGCACCTCTGCTTCGCCGTCGACCACCATCGGACAGGCTTCGGTTTCGATCCCGACCGCGTGGGCCAGGGTCTCGATCGTCTCGCGATAATGCGGGTGCAGGCCGCCCGACAGGACCGCCTTGTTGCGCTTGGTGATGCGCTGCGCCATCAGCACGCCTTCACCCGCCGCGGTCGAACCGTCATAGAGCGAGGCGTTGGCCACCGGCATGCCCGTCAGACGCGCGACCTGGCTCTGGAACTCGAACAGGACCTGGAGCGTGCCCTGCGCGATTTCCGGCTGGTATGGCGTATAGCTGGTCAGAAATTCCGAGCGCTGGATGATGTGATCAACGGTCGCCGGGATGTGGTGGCGATAGGCGCCGGCGCCGACAAAGAATGGCGCCTTGGCCGGGCTCAGGTTCCGGGCGGCAAACGCGTTCAGTTGCGCCTCGACCTCCAGTTCGCCGGCGAATTTCGGCAGGTCGACCGTGCCGCTGCGGCGGGCGGATTGCGGGACGTCGACGAACAGGTCATCGACGGATTTGACACCGATCGTGTCGAGCATCGAAGCCCGGTCGGCCTCGCTCAGCGGCAGGTAACGCATGGGTATTCCTTACAGGGTATCCAGATAGGCTTCGTAGGCGTTGCGGTCCATCAACTCGTCCAGCTCGGCCGGGTTGATGAGCTTGACCTTGGCGATCCAGCCGGCGCTTTCGGGCGCGGCATTGACCGTGTCGGGGCTGTTCGGCAGGTCGTCATTGGCGGCAACGACCTCGCCCGATACCGGTGCATAGACGTCCGACGCGGCCTTGACGCTTTCGACAACAGCAAAGCTGTCGCCCTTGGTCAGGCTCTTGCCGACTTCGGGGATTTCGACGAAGACGACGTCGCCCAGGGCATTGGCGGCATAGGCAGTGATGCCGACGAGCGCGGTGTCGCCCGTTACTTCGACCCATTCGTGATCCTTGGTGAACTTCATGCGGCGCGCTCCTGTCTAGGCTTTGGGTTTACGGTGATAGCCGTTCGCAACGAACGGCAGGGATACGATTTCGGCTGGGTACGGTTTGCCGCGCACCTCGACATCCAGTTGCATGCCGATGGCGGATTCGGCCGGCGGGACATAGCCCATGGCGATGGAATAGCCGAGTGACGGCGACGGGCCGCCCGAGGTAACGACGCCCAGCACGCCGCCGTCCTTGGCGACGATTTTGGCACCTTCGCGGGCGGGTGGGCCGGACAGGATCTTCAGCGCCACGCGGACACGATCGAGCTTGCCGTCGAGTTGCGGTTTCAGGCGGTCAAAGCCCTTGATGTCACCGCGGGCCACCCGCGACTTCGACATGGCGAAGCCGAGATTGGCTTCCGCCAGCGTGTAGCCGGCGTCCATCTCATGGCCATAGAGCGGCATGCCGGCTTCCATGCGCAAACTATCGCGCGCACCGAGGCCGATCGGCTTGACGCTTGGGTCGGTCAGAAGCTGGTCCCACAGTTCGCCGACACGCGACGCCGGGAAGCTGATTTCGAAGCCGTCTTCGCCGGTGTAGCCTGAGCGCGAAATGAAGGCAGCTTCACCCAATAGGTCAAAGGTTCCGCATTCCATGAAATAAAGGCCACATGCCGCCGGACAAAAGACCTGCATCACGTCCTTCGCTTTTGGCCCCTGCAACGCCAGAAGCGCGCGATCGGCCAGGACTTCGAAATTGGTATCCGGCTTGAGATTGCCGGCAATGATGGCGAAGTCCTGATCCTTGCAGGCGGCATTGACGACCAGGAAGAAGCCGTCGGCTTCCGGACGCGACACCATCCAGTCATCGAGAATTCCGGAATCATCATCCAGCAGCAGTGAATATTTCTGCTTTCCTGGATTTAATACGGCAAAGTCGGTCGGGGTCAGCGCCTCGAGCGTGGCGATGGCCCCTGCCCCGGTCAGCCGCGCCTGGCCCATGTGCGACACGTCAAACAGGCCGCAGCTGTCGCGCGTCCATTTGTGCTCGCCCAGCACGCCTTCGTACTGGACGGGCATGTTGTAGCCGGCGAAAGGCACCACGCGCGCACCAAGGGCAACATGGCGGTCGTAAAGCGGCGTGAACTTCAGGGGGTCTTGAGTATCGGGCATGGGGGCTCGCAGATCGACTGAACATCATCTGCCCCCGCTGTCCTTTTAGCCTGAGAGATTTCGGCCTGTTTTGCAACAGCCTTTGCTCCGTCGGCGGATGGCAAGCCATCACTTTCCAGCGTTCTGGTATCTCTTGCGCGGTCCTTTGTGCCTGAGCGTTTCCGGGTGCGCCTTCGGCGGCGCGACAAAAACGAGTCACGCTCTCTCCCGCGAGAGGTGGCACCTTGTGCGCTGCGGCAGGTTAAGAGTCAAGCGGCCTTGCGGAAAACCCGCGTGAACAGCCAAACGGCAGCGGAAATCACGAGAAAAATCGGCAGAAGAACAAACGCTGCAATCATCGTGACAGGTACCATGACAGCGGCCCGCAGGTGATCCCAGAAGGTGTTCTTATGATAAGACCAGGCATCTTCCGGCCACCGCCCCGCTGCAACAGTCTGCTTTAGTTCGCCCACCGTCATGTCTCTGAGTATCCAGTACCCTTTTGAGAAAAACATCTGCTGCGCGCTTGACCTTTTGCCCCAGGGCATGGGAACGCCATATTCAACCATCAAGTCGATATGGGCCTCGCCAAGGTCATCCGGATCAGCT
>CBIHPL010000389.1:0-4026 GCA_966212005.1 uncultured Asticcacaulis sp. | reverse complement strand
ATGGCCTCGACCCGCGGCAGTTTGCCGGACTCCGCGGAATCGATAAGGGCCAGCGCCAGGTTGCGCGTTGCCTGAGGCTTTTCCGGCGTCAGCGCCAGGATATGCTCGTCGAGCCAGATGGCATCGTCATAGGCGCCGTAACGCAGGAGCCGCCCGGCCAGGATGATGCGGGTGTCGTGATCGGCGGAAGGCACGTCCAGCGCCGTGCGCGCGATCGCAGCTGCCTTTACGGCATCGCCCTTGCGGAAGGTCCACTCGGCCACATCGAAATAGAAGGCCGGTGTGTCGCCATACTGCTTTTCCTGGGCGCGATAGGCCGCCTCGACATCAGGGGCCGCATCGAGCGCCTTCAGGTACGGCCGGTCTGGGTTCCATTCGGCGCCCGAAATCTCGATGACCGAAGCTATGGCATCCTGGCCGGAGAAGCGCAAAACCTCTATCCCCGGAACGCGCTGGAGCGGCTCGGCCACGCTATTGTCCGGCAAGACTCCGGAGCTGTACCCGGCAGTCGGCGATATACGCGGCTGCACGGCCGGGGGCGGGGGGCGGTCTACCATTGCCGGTGGTGGAGGCGGCGGCGCGCCCTCCGCGTCGTGGTCGTTGTCGCCGTCGTGGCTAGCCCGTGCTCCCGTGACCACGACCATTCCATCCTCTTCATCATCGCCCCTGGCCGGATCCGCAGGGCGGAGGTGTTTGCGGGCCTCCTTCAGCGTCATGTACTTGCCGGCGTACCAGGCCTTCTGCTCTTTCCACTGTTTGAGGATGTCGTCGAAGCGACCGGCCTTCTCTTCCTTCGCGTCGCGGGCCAGCTCGTCACGCGCCCTGATGTAGTCCGCCATAACGGTCTTGCCGGCACTGTCCGGTGGCGCCAACCCGGCGCCGGCGTAGTCCTGGCCGGTTTCCAGCACGACGAAGCTGACATCGCGCGTGGCGATGGAATAGCGCCGCGCGGTCTCGACGACCTTGTCGCGGTCGGGAGCGTCGGTTGCGTTCAGGCGGTCGATGCGCGTCGCGCCCCACAAGGCGCCTATACCGTCGTGGGCGATGGCCCCGGGCAGGTTTGTGGTCACTGTCTCATCGTCAAAGACGAGCCGGAGGCTGTCGCCGGCCGGCCGGGGTCCGAAGACACGGTAGTGGCCCTGGCCGATCGGCGTGATGGCGTAGTCGACCGAATGGCCCGAGGCGTCTTCGACATCCCAAAGCCTTGCCGGACGGATGAGGAGTTGCCTGAGTGCTTCATCGCGGTTGACGGCCGACAGATCGACCAGGACGCCGCGGTTCTTCGCGCTCAGTTGCGACAGGACATCGCGGCGCGCCACCGCGGATGAGGTGATGGTCATGACACGGCACGGCCATTTCGCCACCTCGAAACTGTCGAAGGTCATGCGGCCATCCGAGACCAGCAGGCAGACATCGGCCTTGCCCGGCAAGGCCTTTTCGAGCACCGCAAAGCGAGTGGCGCCGGCATAGTCGATGTCCTTAAGTGTCTTGAGGATGGCTTCCCGGCCCGGCGCGTCGAAGTGGACGACCTTTGGCGTGCCGTCGGCAAACACGACCAGATCGAGGGTGGCGGGCTTTACCGCGTCGACATAGTCGGCGACCAGTTGCGCCTCGGAGGCGGTGTCGTCCTCTCGCCGCGAGCGCGAGGCATCCCAGTAGAGGCGCAATGACCTGGCCTTTTGCACACCGGCGGGTTCGGCTTCGACAATCAGGTTGAAGAAGGATTCGCCATTGCGGTGGCGCACGACCACTGGCACATCCCCTTCCAGAATACGCACTGTCAGATCGTCGGTCAGCGCCTTGTTCCGGGCGGAAAAACTATACACATCCGCGCCGTCGCGTTGGCTTATCGCGCCGACATCAAAGCCGGCCGGCGATCCGACCGAGACAGCGGTATATCCGTTGCGGTGAGACACGACACGAAGGCTGGCCTTGCCAACGGGATCGGTCGTGGCGAGCGGCAGACTGTAGGCGCCTCCTTTGGCAATCGGCGTGACGTAAGTCACGCGGATCGTGCGGCCCGAACCGGGCAGGATGGGGAAGATGTGGGTGCGGAACAGGTTGCGGTCATCGACTTCGGCCAGTCCCGGATCTATGCCGGCGCGCAGCTTTTCCTCGTAGGCTTCGCGCGCCTGAAGTTTCGACTGCAGGACGCCGTCGACCATGCGGCCGTCGATATCCAGCGCATAGCCGGTGACATAGGCGCCGACGGGCAGTTGCAGGCTGAGATCGCCCTCAAGCCGCTCAGAAGTCGGATTGGCAAAGGTCAGGGTCAGGGTGGTCTGGGCGACATTGCCGGCGACATTGACTTCGGCATCCAGGTCCGAAATACGCAAAGAGGTGACGTCATCGGCCGAGCGGTCTTTGCGGATATTATGGGCCTTGAGTTCAATGGCGGCCTTCACTGCCGAAGGCGCGGGCTTCGCTGGTTCCTCGATCTTCGGGGTTACCCAGGCCAGGGCAGGCACGACGCCGCCCGCCATAATCAACGCCAGCGCGGCCACGCCGCCCTTCAATGCCGCCGGATAGCGCATATCCCCTCCCCCCTCTGGTCGTGCGGGACGTCCGAACACGAACCATGGTTATCCGACCACATATAGCCGAGATTATGGCCGAGGTCGCCACATCCGTGTATGGCTGACGGCTGGATTTCGTGGAGCCCCGACATGAATGCGCAGCAGACCGCCGTCATCGATTTCTGGTTCAGGGAACTGACACCCGACCAGTGGTTCGAGGGCGATGATCCCGGCCTTGACGACTTGATCCGCCTGCGTTTTGGCGATCTGCTGGCGCTGGCGCGCGAAGGCAGGCTGGACGATTGGGCAGGCTCACCGCGTGGACGGCTGGCGCTGATCATCGTGCTCGACCAGTTTTCCCGCAACATCCATCGCGGCTTAAGCGAAAGCTTTGTGGCCGACGCAAAGGCCCAGGCCCTGACGCTGGAAGGGATTGCCGCAGGCCTGGACAAGGAACTGAACCTTGCCGAGCGCCAGTTCTTCTACATGCCCTTGATGCATGCGGAGGACATCGCCCTGCAGCAGCAATGCGTCGGGCAGTTCGAAGCCTTGAAGCAGGAGGTCGAGGGCATACTGGGCTTTGCCACCCGTCATGCCGCCATCATCGAACGCTTTGGGCGTTTTCCGCACCGGAACGCAATGCTGGGCCGCGTCTCTACGGCTGAGGAAGACGCATTCATAGCCGCCGAGGGCCGGGGATTTTAGTCGTTCAGATCAGGCCCTTGTCCTTATAGACCTGCTCCAGCACCGCCAGCGGCACGGCACCGGCCTGAAGTCCGGTGTCATGGAAGGTGCGGATATCGAACTTCGCCCCCTGCTTCGCCTTCATTGCGTCGCGCAGGCGCATCCATTGCAGCTTGCCGACCATGTAGCTCAGCGCCTGGCCGGGCCATACACTGTAGCGTTCGATCTCGGTGATCGCGGACGATTCCTGATCGCCATTGGTTTCGACGAAATATTTCACCGCCTGTTCGCGGCTCCAGCGCTTGGCGTGCATGCCCGTGTCGACCACCAGCCGGATCGCCCGGAACAGCGACGATTGCAGGTAACCGACATAACCCTGCGGATCGTTGTCGTACATGCCCATCTCTCCGGCCAGCAATTCCGCATACAGCGCCCAGCCTTCCGAATAGGCCGAGAAGCCGCCGGTCTTGCGCAGCATCGGCAGAGCCGGCGCCTCGATTTGCAGCGCGATCTGCAGGTGGTGGCCGGGAATCGCTTCGTGGTAGGTCAGGGTCGGCAGCGACCAGGACGGCCATTCGGCTGTATCGCGCAGATTGATATAATAGGCTCCGGGGCGCGTACCGTCGAGGTTGGGCCCCTGATAGTAGCCGCCCGGCGCGCCGGCTTCGATCTCCTTGGGCACGCGCCGGACCTCACATGCAGCTTTAGGCAGGACACCGAACCATTGCGGCAGCCGGGCCTGGACAGCTCCGATCTGGACGTTGAGATCGGCGATCAGCTTTTCCTTTGCTTCGTCCGTATTTGCGTAGACATATTTCGGGTCTTC
>CBIHPL010000388.1:0-4028 GCA_966212005.1 uncultured Asticcacaulis sp. | reverse complement strand
AACTATAACCGCGCCGAGGCCAGAAAGCGGTTCGAGGACTTACGGGCCAAGACGAACGCCGCGCAGGGCGTCGCAGAGGACATGCTGCTCGACGCTGCTGACAAGTTGTCGCCCGCAGACCGTGCGCTGATCCTCAAGTCGGTTGAAGGCCATCCCTGACCAGATATCGTCGGATATCCACGCCCGGCGCCGCGTCTCACCTCGGCTTCAGCCCATCTTCACCGTGCGGATGGAGAACTGCGACACCAGCTTGGACACCCCCGGCATAGTCGACAGGACATCGCGGTGAACGTCTTCATAGGAAAGGCTTTCGCGCAGAACGATCTTCAGCAGGTAGTCCGCCTCGCCCGACATCAGGTGGCATTCCTCGATCGCGGCGCAAGCGACCGCCGCCTTCTCGAACTTCTCGAAGGTTTCGCGGCGCTGATCCTGAAGCGTCACATGGACGAAGACCGTGCCCTGCTTGCCCTGGACGTTTTCGGCGATGACGGCGCGGTAGCCGGTGATCACGCCCTTCTGCTCCAGAATCTTGACGCGGCGGTGGGCCGCGGACGGCGACAAACCGACCGCCTGCCCCAGATCAGCCGACGTCGCGCGGGCGTCGCTGCGCAGGACCTTGATCAGCTCGCGGTCGAAGGAATCGAGATCGGAAAATTTATCGCTACCTGCCATGAAATTGAGAATATCTCCAACCTGTCGCCGTGGCAAATCATTAAGTTTCGAAAATTTGCCATCGAAACAGGATTATAATTTCATTTTCAACCGGTTTGGAGCGGCCGTCATGAAGATCAGCGTACCGAAGGACATCAAGACTCACGAGTATCGCGTCGGACTGGTCCCCAACTCCGTCGCGGAGCTGACGCGCCTCGGCCACACGGTGTTTGTCGAGTCGGAGGCCGGCGCCGGCATCGGCTTTTCCGACGCCGACTACGTTGCCGCCGGCGCACACATTCTTCCGACGGCCGAAGAGACATTCGCGGCAGGCGACCTGATCGTCAAGGTCAAGGAACCGCAATTGCCCGAGTGTGCACGCCTGAAGCCCCACCAGACCCTGTTCACCTACCTGCACCTCGCCGCCGACAAGCCCCAGGCCGAAGCCCTGATGGCGTCGGGAGCCACCTGCATCGCCTATGAGACCGTCACCGAACCGCAAGGCGGCCTGCCCTTGCTCAGGCCCATGTCCGAAGTCGCCGGCCGGATCTCCGTCCATGTCGGCGCGACCTACCTGCATAAGGCCTTCGGCGGTCGCGGTGTCCTGATCGGCGGCGTGCCGGGCGTAGCACCTGCGAAGGTCGTCATCATCGGCGGCGGCGTTGCCGGCATCAATGCCGCCCAGATGGCCGCAGGCATGCACGCCGACGTCACCATTTTCGACGTCGATGCCCGCAAGCTGGTCGAGATCGACCAGATGTTCGGTGGCCGGGTCAAGACGGCCTATTCGTCGCGCGCCGCCCTGGCCCAGGCCATCACCGAAGCCGACCTCGTCATCGGCGCGGTTCTTATTCCAGGCGCCGCCGCCCCCAAGCTGGTCAGCCGCGCCATGCTCAAGACCATGAAGGCCGGCGCCGTGCTGGTTGACATTGCCATCGACCAGGGCGGCTGTTTCGAGACCTCACACCCGACGACGCACCAGGATCCGATCTTCATCGTCGACGACGTCGTCCACTATTGCGTCGCCAACATGCCGGGCGCGGTGGCAAGGACGTCGACCCTGGCGCTCAACAACGCCACCCTGCCTTTCGTCGTGAAGATGGCCCAGATGGGCGTGTCGGCAGCCCTGGCGGCCGATCCGCATCTACGGGCGGGCCTGAATGTCGCTGCCGGAAAGATCACCTATAAGGCCGTGGCGGAAGCGCTGAACCTGCCGTCGGCGGCCTAAGTGCTCAACCCGCCTGTTCCATGACTGCGACCGACAGCCAAGTCGTCGGGAATACGCAAATCTGCGCAACAGCCGCCCTTATATCTTGGAAAACGGTCCATTTGTCCCCATAGTGACAAAAACAAGACCGATGGAACAAGATACGGGGACCGGACATGACGACATCGACCGTCCGCAGAATAGGCGTCGACGAGCTGGAAATCGTGCGCGAACTGGCGCTGGTCATCTGGCCGAAGTGCTACCGCAACATCATTGGCCCCGATCGCGTCGACGCGATGCTGGCCGTGCTCTACGCCACCGATGCGCTGGAGCGTGAAATGCTGGAACAGGGCCACGTCTTCTGGGTGGTATCATATGGCGATATCGACGTCGGCTATGCCTCGGCCTATCGCGACGGCGAGCGCCTGTGGCTCAAGAAGCTGTATGTCCGCGACGACCACAGGGGCCTGGGGCTGGGCAAGGCGCTGATCGATGCCGCCCTTGCGCATTTCAAGTCCCTGACCATCCAGGACATGGCGCTCTACGTCAATCGCGACAACCGGCCGGCGATCGACTACTATCTGCGCTCCGGCTTCCAGGTCGAAGCTGAAGTGCCGGTGACCATGGGGCCTTACGACTTCACTGACTTTGTCATGCAAAAGGCGCTCTGAGCGTCCACCTGACCTGTAATGGTTTATGTCACTTTAAGTTTACTTTCGGGATTGGCAGTAAAACCGGCACGTTCAACGTGTGACAATCAGCTCACATCTTCAGCTCTCGCGTAAACAAACGCGTTACCTAGGCGCCGCTCGCCTGTCCGGCGAATTGTTTCCATGCTACAAATTAATGCATTGTTAAGTGTGGTTAATGCCGCCTTAACGGCGCCGCCGGCGAAAGACCGGCGCCTGAACCTGGAGCTGCGACGTCCCCGAAGCGACATCCTGACCTGCCCGTACCCGTATAGATAACAGGGAGAGCGACATGCCCTATACGCCACGTACCCGTCCGATCAGTCTTGCCGAACTTGACATTGTCCGTGACCTGGCCTTGCAGATCTGGCCCAGGTGCCACCACAACCTTATCGCCCCCGATCATATGGACGAGATGTTGAGCAGTCTGTTCGACCTCGATGTCCTTGAACAGGACATGACCGAAAAGGGCCATATCTACTGGGTCGTCCGCGTCGGCCACAATGATGTCGGCTTTGTCGCCGCTCATATGGAAAGCGCCCGCGTCTGGATCACCAAGCTGTACGTCCTCTCAGACTACCGCGGCTTCGGCTTGGGTAAGGCGCTGGTCCAGGCCGTCCAGGACTATTTCGCTCCGGCGCAGGCGATGCTGGTCTGCGTGCACAAGGAGCATGACACGGTCGTCGATTTCTGCCTGCGCCGCGGGTTCAGCATCGATGGCGAAATGCCGATCCGCCTGGGAAGCTATGGCTTCACCAACTATGTAATGCAGAAGGACCTGCGCAACTAGATCGGAATGATTTAAGTGGAATCGTCATTCCGATCTAAATTTTTGTTTTGTAGAGATATTTAAGGCGCCCTAGGCCGACTGCTCCACGCCGATTTTCGGACACAGGTCGCGAACGATACAGATGCTGCATTTCGGCTTGCGTGCGACGCAGACATAGCGGCCGTGCAGGATAAGCCAATGGTGCGCGCGCGTCAGCCAGTGTGCCGGGATGACCGCCATCAGCTGTTGCTCGACCTTGTCCGGAGTATTGGCGCGGACGAGACCCAGCCGGTGCGCAACGCGGAAAACGTGGGTGTCGACCGCAATCGCCGGCTCTATGTCCAGTTCGTTCAGCACAACCGACGCCGTCTTGTTCCCGACGCCGGGCAGCGAAACCAGGTCCTGGCGGTTCAGCGGCACTTCGCCGCCAAAGCGCTCGAGCAGGATTTCGCACAACCGCATCACGTTTTTCGCCTTGTTGCGATAAAGCCCGATCGAACTGATCATCTGCATCAGCCGGTCTTCGCCGAGCGCAAGCATGTCACGCGGGTTGGAGGCGACGGCGAACAGGGGGCCGGTCGCCTTGTTGACGGCAACGTCGGTCGCCTGAGCCGACAATGCGACCGCAACGACCAGGGTGAAGGGGTTGGAGAAGTTGAGCTCCGTACGCGGGTCGGGCTTATCCGCCTCGAACCGTTCGAACAGGGTCTTG
>CBIHPL010000387.1:0-4032 GCA_966212005.1 uncultured Asticcacaulis sp. | reverse complement strand
TGCGACGGGGTCTCGCCCGCTAAAACTATCTCACAAATCCAACAGACAAGGGGGAAAGCGTAGAGGCCTAACGCTCCAGACTCACCGCCATCAGACCGATCACCACCTCGTTGGCGACGCTGCGCACGGTCAGTGATTTCAGCGTGCGCGTCGCATCGAGGTCGACATCGAGAATGTTCGCGGCTCCGCCGTCGATTGTTTCGCGGCTGGTGCGGCCCTTGCTGTCGGGGCCCGGAATGGTGACGACGCCGGTCTTGAGATCGAGCCGAACGGGGGCCTCGCCGCACAGCCGGAACTGATAGTCGTCGATGAAATAGTCGCGCTCGATCGGCCACCAGTTCTCAGGATTCCTTAGCGCCATACGCGTTTCGGTGCCATCGGTATAGGTGATGATGACCTCGCCGTTGGTAAGGCGGCTTTGCATGGCATTGGTCGATCCGGCCATCAGCAGGAAGGCACGTTTCGCACGTCCCTTCAGCGCGACGGTGGCTTCATCGGGATAGTTGTCCCACTGCGATGTGAAGACGATATTGGCCCCCTCGGCCGGCGTCTTGAAGCTCAGGCCGCCCGGCAGCTTGAGCGTACCACCTGAAGCGCGCAGGGCCGCATCATCGATATTGGCCGTCGCCTTGACGTGGCCGGCCCAGGCGCCGATGCCCTGGGCCGGAATGGCCAGCGATACGTAAGGCGAGCGCGGCGAGCGATATTTTCCCGGAGCGAAGATGTCGGTAGCATTCGCGTTGAATGACGTCGACAGATCGACGGCTTCAGTCGTCATCATCCGGCTCATCGACGCCCAGCGCGGCGCCTCGAGCGCGCACGCCTTCTGTTCAGGCGCTGGCCTTGCCGCCAAAGTCCACCATTCGAAATCGCCCTGGCGGCGGGCGGTGAAGCGATCCTGTACAGCGATAGCCTCCGCCTTTGCCGGGTCGAGGGCCGCGCCCTTGAAGCTGACCGTCACGACCGCCTGCGTTTTCATTTCCCCTTCGACGCGCAGCTTCGGCACGCCGACGCCCTTGACCGCCGTCCAGCGCACCGCCTTGCCATCGACTGAGACCGCATCGACCAGCTCATGACGTGCTGGCACGTCGAGCACAAAACGGGCAAAGCGGTTGCCCGTCTGGCTGACCGTCCAGGTCTCGTTGACGCCATCGCGCTTGAACGCCAGACCCAGGTCCGGGTGGCTGAGGCTGGCGTGGTCCCAGTCCTTCGGAAAGCCCGGCGTCAGGCGCAGGGTCTTGTCGAGCGCATCGGGCTTGACGCCAAACAGGCCTTCGACGACGGCGCGCGACATGACGCCGGCCCCATCGGCGAAGTCGCGCTGGGCTTCGCGGCGATAGGTGTCGAACGCGTTGAGGCTGCCGATATTGCCGGGCGCAATGCCCATATAAAAGCTGGCCAGCAGACTGCCGCGCGTCAGGGTATAGGCGTCCTCAGGGTCACCCGCCTGCCAAAGCGCCAGGGCCGTGTGCAGATTCTCGCCCATGACGACATTGTTGAGCGACCAGCTATAGGGCATCCAGTTGGAACTGGGCAGGACATGATAGGGACGGTCGACAGGGACGCCCTCGCCCTTGACCGGAATCGGTTTCAGATGACGTTCGAGGTCGGCGGCCATCTGCGCCGCTTCGAAGCCGTCCGGCACGCCGGAATCGATGGTGTGATAGAAGCTCCACAGGCCATAGCTGGGGTGCAGCATCTGCCCGCCCAGCAGGTCGCGAAACTCGCCGAATGCGCCGCGATCCGGCATCCACAGATATTGCCGCATGCCCCGGCCGATCAGCTCTGCCTCGCGCGCATAGGCTGAGCCGTCCTTGCCCAACAGCTCCGCGACCCTTGCGGCCATGCGATTGTGATAGAGGTTGTAGGCCGAGGTATAGGCCACGCCGCCGCCATGATATTGCATGTCGTCGCTGGCCCAGATGGCGGCATAGGCTTCGTAAAGCGGCAGCTTTTCCGGGCCGTATTCACGGCGGAACAGCCGCTTTTCCCACGCCAGGTGCCGCTCGATCACCGGCCATTTTTCGCGGGCATAGTCGAGATCACCGGTCCACAGGATGTGGCGGAACATGGCGTCGATAAAGCCGACATTCATGTCGTAGTGCGAATTCGACATGTCGCCATTGGAGTGCAGGCCAACCTCGTTGCGCGCGAGGTTGGAATCCTCATCGGCCGGCGGCAGGGTCGCGGGGATGGCGTCGGTGTTCTGGCGCACCGTCCAGCCGTCGAAATTGCGCCGCGCCCGGTCGTGCCAGCCCAGCGCATCCAGCGCATAGGGCCCGCGCCAGCCCAGCAGCTTCGTGCGCCAGGCGATGGCGCCGTGCATGATGCCGCCCTGGCGCTCATCCCACAGGGCGTCGGCCGCGACGTTCAGCGACCCCATGGCGGCGTCGAGATAGGGATCGGGTGTCGTCACCCGGACCCGATTGCGCAAGGTATCGAAATGACGGCGCGTGGCCTCGAAGCGCTTGGCCAGGTCTGTGCGTTTATAGGCGGGGTCGAGCGGTGCGGCCGGCGTCTGGGCCGGTCCATTGCGGCCGGGCGCGGTGACGGCGCTATAGGTGCTGAGGTCGCCGGCCTGCGGGCGGCTGGTCACCTGCACCGACAGGAAAACGGGATCGCTACCAAGCTTTACCCGGCCGGCCACGACCTTGACCGGTGCCTCAGCGGAAGACGCCAGAAGCGCCTTGACGTCTCCCCACTGCGTCGCATCGGCCAGCTGCAGTTCGGCTTGCGTGGACACGACACCGGCAAGGCGCGCGGCCTTGCCGTCGACCGTGAAGCCACCCTTGCTCAGGGCATAGCTGTCGTCTGCCGCATACTCCGGCTTGAACTGGAAATACTGGCTGATCGGCACTTTCTCGGTGCCGATATCGCCATCGCGCACGCCGCGCACGCCATTGCCGCCACCATAGGCGAAGATAAGCTCAGCACCCTGAGGCAGTCCCTGTCCCTCGGCTCGGACGATCAGGCCTTCGGTCTGGTGATAGGCCAGGACCTCGACCTCGAGCCGGCCGCGTCCCAACAGCGGGTCGGTGATGACGTAAATCAGTTCGCCCGGCCGGTAGCGGGTGACGACGTGGCTGGCGTCGTGCAGCCATTTGACACCTTGGGCGGTCTTGATCCCCAGACGGACATTGCCGCCGCGTCCGGGCAGGTAGAGCGAGAATTCCGGCTTGTCGCCGCCATCGACACGAAAAGCGGTATTGCCGCCGTAGAGCGCGCGGTTGAAGAACTCGGCGCCATTGCGAATGACGAAGTCGCCGCCTTCGGGGCGGTATCTCAACGGCGTGTCGGTCTGGCCTTCGATATTGGGCTTCAGCCCGCCGGTCGCCGACGGCGCCTGCGCGGTCGCAGTTCCGGCCGCCAGCAGCAGACAGGCCGATGCCGTTGCGCGCAACAAAGTGATGTGCAGAAAAGTGTGAGCGGTTTTCCACTTCGACATCGCGACAACGCAAAGCCTGTTCATAAGCATTTCCTGCCGATAGGATTATTATCGAGAACGCCGTTCACTATCGATGAATGGCGTGCGCCGGCCGGGAAATATATCCGGCAATTATTTCTGTTGATCCTGATAAGAGACGCAGCAACCGTCAAGCGTAATTAAGTAGAAAAGTCATATAACTTACCGGTTTTTGTTTCACATATTGAAATATTCTTCGGGTCGTATCTATAATTGAAACAGTTGTCGTTTGCTGACAACTTCTGACCCATAAGTATGTTTTCTCCCCGCCGTCTGTGGTAGTTTTGCACCTCAGCCCGCGGAGATAAGATGACAGCCTTCTATCACCTGCTCGGCAACAACCTGATTGCCAACATCACCAATGCCACCGTCTGGTTCGCCCTGACCTTCTGGGTCTATCTCGAGACGCATTCGGTGTTCGCGACGGGCATGGTCGCCGGTGTCTATCTGGTCTTCACCGCAGGCTTCGGCTTCTGGCTGGGCAGCATCGTCGATCACAATGCCAAGAAGACGGTCATGCTGGGCTCGAGCGCGGCGTCGGCGATCTTCTTCGCCGCGTCTCTGGTCCT
>CBIHPL010000386.1:0-4033 GCA_966212005.1 uncultured Asticcacaulis sp. | reverse complement strand
GGCATCGCCCACGCCTGGCGCGCCTCAAACCCGGATCTTCGCCTGCGGGTCAAGAGCGATCCCTGGCGGCAGCAAATGCACAAGGCCTATTCCGACCTGAACAGCCTGCATCTGCCGGTGATATCCCTGACACCCGCGTCCGCGCCGGTAGTGGTCATGTCCCCGAAGGACGCCCCGCAAAGCCAGGCCGGAACGCTCAGCGCCCTGTGTGCGCGTCTGACGCAGTGCCGGGTCGAGACGACCAGCGGACCCATCACGGCTGTGATCCGCGACGCCCGCGCGACAGGCAAATAACCGCCACTTAAACATTCCGTGCGATGATGGCGCCAGTATCGTGACAAACGTGTCGCGATGAAAAGACAGTGTTACCGGAGCCGTCGCCTTGCCCGTCCTCAACCGCCTCAAGGCGGACATCACCGGCAATACCGCCATGATCTTCGCTCTTTGCCTGCCCGTCGTACTGGCGCTGGTCGGCGGCGCCATCGACTTTGGCCGGGCGACTCAATTCCGCATGGAACTCCAGGACGCCGCCGATACAGCGGCGCTCGGCGCCATCGCCGTCAATTCCGCAGGTTACAAGGCCGGCGGCAACATGTCCGGCGACGGCACTGTTTCCAGTGGCGTCGCTCAGGCGCTCGCCATCTTCAACAGTAATCTGCGGCCAGACTCCAACCTGGTGGCCGTAAGCCCTGCGGCCTCTGTGACCAAGACCGGCCAGGACCTGACGGCCACGGTCACCGTCACCGCCAGTTACAAACCGTACCTGCTCAGCCTTATAGGGTTCAATTCGCTCCCCTTGAGCGTAACATCGGTCTCGACGGCCGGCCTGCCGCCCTATATCAACTTCTATCTGCTGCTCGACAACAGCCCGTCCATGGGCGTCGGCGCCACCACTGCCGACATCAACAAGATGGTCGCCAACACGGCCGACAAGTGCGCCTTCGCCTGCCATCAGATGGATAAGGTGGGCACGGACTACTATGCCAAGGCCAAGGCCCTGGGCGTCACCACCCGTATCGACGTCGTGCGCCAGGCAACCCAGAACCTGATGGCGACCGCCAAGGAGACGCAGACCGCGCCCGGCCAGTACGGCATAGCCATCTATCATTTCGGCATGGCGGCCGACGCCATCGACCAGAAGACGCCCGAGCCCTATCTCATCAGCGCCCTGACGACCGATCACGATAAATCGGCGGCCGACGCCGCCGCGATCGACCTGATGACCATCCCCTATCAGAACTACAATTCCGACCGTCAGACGAACTTCAAGTCGATGCTGCAGGGAATGAACAACATCATCCCGTCGTCCGGTGACGGCACCAGCGCCCAAAAGCCCCAGCAGGTCCTGTTCCTGGTGTCGGACGGCGCCAATGACGGCTATGACTGCGCCTATTCCAACGGCGGAACCTGCCGGCGCATTACGCCGATCGATCCCCAACAGTGTCATACCATCAAGGCGCGCGGCGTGCGCATCGCGGTCCTCTACACGACGTATCTGCCGCTGCCGACGAATGCCTTCTACAACCAGCACCTGGCAAAGTATCAGTCGCAGCTCGGTACCGATATGCAGACCTGCGCATCGCCTGGCCTCTTCTTCGAAGTCAGTCCCTCGGAAGGCATACCCGAGGCCATGTCGGCCCTGTTCACCCGCGTCGTCTCGGTGGTGCGCATCAAGAACTGATGCGCACACATGAACATCGTTCAAAAAAATAACTCCAAACCGCATTCTACGCTTTACCCCCTATTCGGATCAGCTATTATGACGGATTATTGCTGCCCGTCCCGCTGACGGAGGGTGGTTTATATCCGGGCGGACAGGATCGCGGGCGATGGCTCGAGGCGGCCGCACCTTGAGGGGAGTACCTGCGGATGAAGCGCGAACTGGATGCCAGGGCGTTTGAAACACCGCTGTTCGAAGCGCTTGTCGAAGCCAGACACCGGCATGGCGGAACCAAGGTCATTATCGAGGACCAGGACCGCAAACCGCTGGACTACAACATGTTCATCGCCGGCAGTTTTGCGCTGTCGCGGCTTTTGAAGCGCCATGTCGGCGATGAGCCGCGTGTCGGCCTCATGCTGCCGACATCGATGGGCGGCGCCCTGTCCTTCTGGGCACTGCATGCGCTGGGTCGTGCGCCGGTCATGATCAACTTCACGGCGGGTCAAGCCAATATCCGTGCGGCTGTCCAGGTTTCTCAAATAAAAACAGTGGTTACGGCGCGCCGCTTCATTGAGAATGCCAAGCTGGAAGAACTGGTCGAAGCCATGCGTGGCTATGTCCGCGTCATCTATCTCGACGAAATCCGCAAAGAGATCACCCTGGCCGACAAGGTCTATGCCTTTGTCGCTTCCAAGCTGCCGCGCCTGTTCGCCAGCAAGGCCACGCCGGATGATATAGGCGTCATCCTGTTCACTTCGGGCAGCTTCGGCAGCCCGCGCGGTGTCGTCCTGAGCCAGCGCAACCTGGTCGCCAACTGCCGCCAGATCGCGGCCCACATTGCGCTCAAGTCCGAGTGGATCGCCTTCAACCCCATGCCGATCTTCCATTCGCTGGGTCTGACCGGCGGCGTCATCCTGCCCTTGCTGGCGGGCCTGCGCAGCTTCCAGTACCCGTCGCCCCTGCACGTCAAGCAGATCCCGCCGCTGCTGCGCGAATCGAAGGCGTCGCTGCTTTTCGCCACCGACACCTTCATCAACCAGTATGCCCGCCAGGCCGAGCCCGACGATTTCAAATCGCTGGAATTCGTCGTCTGCGGCGCCGAAAAGGTGCGCAACGAGACGCACGAGCTGTTCAAGACCCAGTTCGGCGGCGTGCCGATCCTGGAAGGATACGGCGTAACCGAATGCTCGCCGGTGGTGGCCGTCAACTATCCCGACGACAATCACTACGGCACGGTCGGTCCCGTTCTACCCGGCATCGAAACCCGCCTTGATCCGGTCGAGGGCATCAAGGAGGGCGGACGCCTTTTTGTCAAAGGTCCCAATGTGATGGCCGGATATATTAATCCGGAAAATCCGGATGTCATTGAGGCCCCGAAAGGTGGCTGGCACGATACCGGCGACATCGTCACGTTCGATCATGCGGGCTTTATCAAGATTCTCGGCCGCGCCAAGCGCTTCGCCAAGATCGCCGGGGAGATGGTATCGCTGACGGCCGTCGAACGCCTGGCCGAAGAGGTCTGGCCGGACAACCGCCACGCCGTTGTCGCCGTTTCCGACGACAAGAAGGGCGAGCGGCTGGTTCTGATCACCGACAACACCGACGCCGACGTGTCGCGCCTTACCAACTGGGCCAAGGAAAACGGCACCCCCGCCCTGGCCATTCCGAAGAAGATCCTGAGGGTCGAAGCCGTGCCTGTCCTGGGTTCGGGCAAGACGGACTATGTCGCGCTTCAGAAACTGGCTGAGGTCGAGGTGCAGGCGGCTTAGAGCATGCTCCGAAAAAGTGGAAACCGTTTTTCGGTTCGTTGAACACGGAGCACGGTCCAGGCTGCGGCGATCACGCATATTGACACCTTAGCCCCCGCGCCGTAAGCGCGAGCCATGGGCACAATGACCAACACAGAGGCAAAGGCAGAGGTCCGGTTCTGGGCCTGCTTCGTCGTGGTCCTGGCCCTGGTCTGCCCCTTCCTCTTCCCGGTCCAGGCTTCCGCGCAAGGCGCACGCGGCTTCATGCTGTGCGTGGAACAACCGAACGCGCCAGCCGTCGTCGATGCGGTGGCCGCGCAAAAGGTGGCAAGCGCCACCAAGACCAAGCCTTATCAGGGCCTGAAGTGCGCCGATTGCGTGCTAGCCTCGCTCATGGCCGTCACAACACCTGTGCCGCAGGTCGTCCCCGTCATCTATGTGACCGAACACCTTAATTTGGCGCCGGCGGCAAATGTGATTCAGGTCCGTGCCCGCGCCCCGCCGCGCCCGCATTCCTGCGGCCCGCCGTCCGAAATCTGAAGCCCTTCGCCCGCGCCCGGTCTGACCTGGCGCGCCTGACCGCCTTCGATTCCGGACCTCATCTGATGTTCAAGCCATTTGCCCT
>CBIHPL010000385.1:0-4033 GCA_966212005.1 uncultured Asticcacaulis sp. | reverse complement strand
CGCGTCTCTGCGGCGTGGTCGCCGAGTCTCCTTTCGCCGACTTCCGCGAAGCCGAACCCTACGAAATCATCCTGCACTACGACGGGGGCGTGGTCGAGTTCGTCAAGCACCTCGACAAGGCCAAGACCTCGGTCATGAAAGCGCCGGTGTCGGTGCGTGGCGTGCGCGACAAGATCGAAGTCGACCTGGCCATGCAGTGGAACGACAGCTACCACGAAACGATGTTGTGCTTCACCAACAACATCCCGCAACGCGACGGCGGCACCCACCTGGCGGCCTTCCGCGGGGCGCTGACGCGGGTGATGTCGCAGTACATGGAATCGTCCGGCGCCGCCAAGCGTGAGAAGGTCTCTGTTTCGGGCGAAGACGCGCGCGAAGGCCTGACCTGCGTCCTGTCGGTCAAGGTGCCCGACCCGAAGTTCTCGTCGCAGACCAAGGACAAGCTGGTATCAAGCGAAGTCCGCCCGGCGGTCGAAGGCCTGGTCTATGACAAGCTGTCGCAGTGGTTCGAGGAAAACCCCGCCGAAGCCAAGGCGATCGTCTCCAAGATCGTCGAAGCCGCTGCCGCCCGCGAAGCCGCCCGCAAGGCGCGCGAACTGACTCGGCGCAAGTCGGCGCTCGACATCTCGTCCCTGCCGGGCAAGCTGGCCGACTGTCAGGAACGCGACCCGGCAAAATCTGAGATCTTCATCGTCGAGGGTGACTCGGCCGGCGGCTCGGCCAAGCAGGCGCGGAACCGCGAAAACCAGGCCATCCTGCCGCTGCGCGGCAAGGTGCTGAACGTCGAGCGCGCCCGCTTCGACAAGATGCTGTCGTCGGAACAGATCGGCACGCTGATCACGGCGCTGGGCGCCGGCATCGGCCGCGATGACTTCAACATCGAAAAAGTGCGCTACCACAAGATCATCATCATGACCGACGCCGACGTCGACGGCGCGCACATCCGGACCCTGCTCCTGACCTTCTTCTACCGTCAGATGCCTGAGATCATCGAGAAGGGTTACCTCTATATCGCCCAGCCGCCGCTGTATAAGGTCGCCAAGGGCAAGTCGTCGCGCTACCTCAAGGACGATACCGAGCTCGACGCCTATCTCATCGAGGAAGGCATCAACGATGCGGTCCTGGAACTGCGTACGGGTGAACGCATCGTCGGCAACGATCTCGATGCCCAGGTCCGGGCCGCCAAGACATTCAAGTCAAGCGTCGATCGCCTGTCGACCCGCGCGCCTGCCTTTGCCATCGAACAGGCCGCGCTCGGCGGACTCTTCGGCACGCACCCCGACCTCGAAAAGGTCGCGGTCTCGCTGACGCGCCTCAACCAGGAAGGCGATGGTCCCTGGACCGTCGAAGCCGGCGTTGGCGGGGGCTACGTCTTTGAACGCATCCGCCGCGGCGTGACGGAAAAAATCGTGCTGGACGAAGCCATGATGCATTCGCTGGATGCGCGCCGCCTGTCGGAACGCGCCGACGCCCTGGGTGACATCTATTCCCAGATGGCCGTCTTCACGCGCCGCGACAAATCAACGGACATTCGCGGACCGCTCGACCTGGTCGCGGCGGTGCTCGATGCCGGCCGCAAGGGGCTGACCATCCAGCGCTACAAAGGCCTGGGTGAAATGAATGCCGAGCAGCTGTGGGAAACCACGCTCGACAAGGACGTGCGTACGCTCCTGCAGGTAAAGGTCAACCACGCCGATGAAGCCGACGATATGTTCTCGAAGCTGATGGGCGACTTGGTGGAGCCGCGCCGCGAATTCATCCAGGAAAATGCGCTCGACGCTGAGGTAGATGCCTAGCCAGGGTCGGTTCCTGGACCCGTAAGTTTTGTTCATTCACCCCGTCAGACATATGGCGGGGTGTTTGCTTTGCGGGCGCGACTCATGGTGAGTCTGGCATATGCCAATTGACCTTCTTACGCACTATGCGGCTCGCTTTTCCGACGAACGCGACACCATACAGCGCAGTGTGGAAAGACTTGCGGCCGTGCCGGATATTCTGGCGCGGTCGAGCTTTCCGGCGCACGTGACGGCTTCGGTGTTAATCGTTCAGGGCGATGCCCTGCTGACCATCTGGCATCCGCACCTGGAGGCGTGGATCCAGCCCGGTGGTCACGTCGATCCCGGCGAGACGGTGGTTGAAGCGGCCCTGCGCGAGGCGCGTGAAGAGACCGGCCTGGAATGCGAGATGATCGAGGACGAGCCCTTCGATATCGATTGCCTGTTCGTGCCGGCCAATCCGAAAAAGGGGGAGCCCGAACACTGGCATATCGATTTCCGCTATCTGATGCGGCCTGTCGCCGAGATCGGTGAACCGGAACTGCCGACCGCCTGCATCCCATTCCGGCATCTGGGCGATATGTCGCCGTCCCTGGCGCGGCTGGCAGTGAAGATGGAAAGCCACCTGAGGGCGCCGGCCTAGGTTATTGTTTTGTCGCAATATCAAGCCAAAAACCGCAATACACTTTTTCGCATATCGCTCTAGTGCCGCTCGCCTTTAGCGAGAGAAATTCTTGCTAATGTCACATAACGGGTGTTAGCTGTCCGCCATCGCTGCGGGAGGCTGACATGATCTACTATTCCGGCATCAAGAAGATCGCGGATCCGGTGGAACGGGCCCGGACCATCAAGGGCATCAAGAGCCTGCGCAAGGCGCTGACCACAGAAATCCCGGCGCGCAGCATGAGCAAATCCCTGCTGATGGCAACCTGGAACATCCGTGAATTCGATTCCGGCAAATATGGCTTCCGCGAGGAGGAAAGCTACTACTACATAGCGGAAATCCTCAGCCGCTTCGACATCATCGCCGTGCAGGAACTGCGTGAGGGCCTTTATCCCCTGCAGCACCTGAAGAGCCTGCTGGGCAGCTGGTGGGACTATATCGTCACCGACGTAACCCTGGGTTCGTCGGGCAATTCCGAGCGCATGGCCTATCTGTTCGACAAACGCAAGGTCAACTGCACAGGGCTGGCGGCCGAATTCGTCCTGCCGAACCCCAAGGGCGTCGATGTTCCGCCGGTGCAACTGGCCAGGTCCCCCTATATTGCCGGGTTCCACGCCGGCTGGGCTTATTTCACCCTGGTCACGGTCCACATCTATTACGGCGAAGGCGTCAAGGACGACCCCACGCGTGTGAAGGAAATCACCGATCTGGCGGCGACGCTGGCCAGGTACGCCCCGCGGTTTTCAGGCGCCCCGCAATACCGTCCCGGCGAAGACCCCGTCGGCAGCGATCTGATCATCCTTGGCGATTTCAACATCTTCAATCGCAAGGACGTCACCATGGAGGCCATAACGAAGGCCGGCTTCAAGGTGCCCGATGCGCTTCAATCCATTCCTGGCAGCAATGTCGACAAGACCAAGCACTATGACCAGATCGCTTATCTCGACACGCTGAAGCGCCTGAAGCCTACCGGCCGGGCCGGGGTGTTCGATTACTATGAGCACGTCTACCGGACCGAGGACGAGGCCGCCTATGCCGAGGAACGGAAGACCAAGCCCGGCCGCAGCTTCAAGGACTGGCGTACCTATCGCATGAGCGATCATCTGCCGATGTGGATCGAATTCGATATCGATGACAGCGACGCCTATATTGACGCCTTGACCTAGACTTCGAACTTCGTTTTGGCTTAAATATCGCAATAAAACAAGAACTTAGATCGGAATGATTGCTTCCGTCTAAAATCATTCCGATCTAGGTACGGCCCCTAGAACCTGATGTCGATCGTGGTGCGGCGGTTCTTTGCATTGGCGACGCCGTCGCGCGTCTTGACGGCCAGGTCCTTTTCGCCCTTCCAGCGGACGGTGATCATCGACGCCGGAATTCCTTCGGCCTTGAGGCCTGTGGCGACGACATTGGCGCGGCGGCGCGACAACGCCATGTTATAGGCCGATGAGCCTGACGTATCGGCGTGTCCGGTAACGGTCAGCTTGGAAGCGGGCGCCGACTGGGCGTGCCGGGCCGCAGTGGCGATCACAGATTTGGCGGCGTTGTCGAGGCGCAGGCTGTTAAGCGGGAAATAGACGTTATACTGCTT
>CBIHPL010000384.1:0-4046 GCA_966212005.1 uncultured Asticcacaulis sp. | reverse complement strand
GAAGACCTTCTGGCGGCGGAAAGCGACCATTACGACTGGCCGCAGTTCGATGAGCGCATGGCGTCGGGCATGTGCTACACCTCAGGCACCACGGGCAACCCGAAGGGCGTCCTCTATTCGCACCGCTCGACCGTACTGCACGCCATGGGCGTCAATCAGCCGGGCCTGTTCGGCATCGCGCCGGGCGAATGCGTTTTGCCGGTCGTACCGATGTTCCACGTCAATGCCTGGTGCGTGCCCTATGCGGCCGCCCAGGTCGGCGCCAAGCTGGTTCTTCCAGGGCCGCGGCTGGACGGACCGGGCCTTCTGGAAGTCATCCATGCTGAAAAGGTTTCGATCGGCGCCGGCGTGCCGACCATCTGGCTCAACCTGCTGAACCATGCCGACCAGGCGGGGCAGTCGGTCGCGCCAATGAACCGTGTGGTGATCGGCGGCGCGGCGTGTCCTCAGACCCTGATCGAGCGTTTCAATGCGCACAAGGCGCTGACGGTTCACGCCTGGGGCATGACCGAAACGTCTCCGCTCGGCGCGATCAGTGTTTTGTCCGATCACCATGGCAGCCTGCCGCCGGCAGAGCGGATGAAGCTGCAACTGAAGCAGGGACGGGCGCCGTTCGGTATCGAAATGCGCATCACCGGTCCGGAAGGCAAGCCGCTGGCCTGGGACGGCGTGTCGCGCGGAGAGCTTGAGGTGCGCGGGCCTTGGATCGCTTCGGGTTATTACAACAACACCGACCGCAGCCAGTTCACGGCCGATGGCTGGTTCCGCACGGGAGACATCTCGACGATCGACGCCGAAGGCTTCATGAACATTGTCGACCGGTCGAAGGACGTCATCAAGTCGGGCGGGGAATGGATCAGCTCGATCGAGCTCGAGAATGTCGCCATGAGCCATCCGGCGGTGCTGGAGGCGGCGGTGATCGCGCGTGCCGACAGCCGATGGAGCGAACGGCCGCGCTATCTGGTCGTGCTGCGTGAAGGCAAGACACTGACCGGGCCGGAACTGAAGGCCTTTATCGCGCCGCACGTCGCCAGCTGGTGGATCCCCGAGGATATGATCATCGTCAAGGAACTGCCGCATACGGGCACGGGCAAGGTAATGAAGGCCGCGCTGCGTGAGCAGTATGGCGCCGAGATTCATCCGGACGCGGTGAAACTGACACCGTGAACTTATGGGGGGCGTGACCCCACAAACCTTCCTGATGCCAAAGAAGAAGCCCGGCCTTAAGGCCAGGCTTTTTCTTTGACTTTAGAAGACTTTGGGCCGCAGGCCTGCCCTCCGCATGGCTCCGGGCGTTCGTCGCGGAAATCAGTACATTTAATACTGATTTCATCCGATTTGCTCGAAGAGCAAATCTGCCCTCCTCACCCCATAACGCAACAGCGTCTGTTATGCGCTCAACTTATCCATTTCACGTTTCACCGCTTCTGAAGCCTCGGCGACTTCCGAGAAGGTGTGGCTGATATTGTCGAGGCTCTCATTGATCTCGCCGACGGCGGCGACCGCCGCCTGCATGTTGCCGGTAATCTCATGCGTCGCGGAGGTCTGCTGCTCCAGCGTCGCCGCCACAGAGCTCACGTTTTCGAGGACTGAGTCCATCGAGGTCGAAATCAATGATAAGGCGCCGACGACCTCTTCGGTCACTGACTGCATCGAGGTAATTTCGGTGGCGATGGTTTTGGTCGAGTTGGCCGCCTGGTTGGCCAGGTTCTTCACTTCGGAGGCCACGACAGCAAAGCCGCGTCCGGCCTCGCCCGCGCGCGCCGATTCGATCGTTGCATTCAGCGCCAGAAGGTTGATCTGGCCGGCAATATCCTGGATGAGCGTGACAATGTTCGTCATGGCGGCTGCCGACTTGTTGAGCGATTCCGCCGACGTGTTGGCAACTTCGGTATGCTTGAAAACGCCGGCAACGCTTTCGCGTGCACTGCTCATGCTGTCGGAAATACCCCGGACGCTCTGAGCCAGTTCTTCCGCCGCGGCGGCGACGCTGTTGATGATGGCGCCGGTTTCGGTGGAGGCGGTCGATGCCACCGACGCCTTTTCATGCGCATCGCTAATACGGTGAACGACGGATCCCAGCTCGGCGTTCAGTTCAGCGCTGCGCTGGCGCTTGTGCACAGCCTCGGTGATGTCGGTAGCGAACTTGACGATCTTCACCACGGCGCCCGTATCATCGAAGATCGGATTGTAGGTCGCCTGGATATAGATTTCCCTTCCTCCCTTGCCGAAACGGCGATATTCGGCCGCGTGGAACTCGCCGCGCCGCAAGCTTTCCCAAAAGCGTGCATAGTCCGGCGATTGCGTCTGCTCCTTTCCGCAGAACTGACTGTGGTGGCGTCCAGCGATTTCCGGCAGGGTATAGCCGACGGCGTTCAGGAAATTGTCGTTCGCGGTAAGGACGATGCCGTCCGGTGTGAACTCGATGACCGCCTGGGCGCGCGAAATAGCGTTGACCTTGCCGGCGAAGTCGATGTCGCGTCTCTTCGCCTCGGTAATATCAGACGCAAACTTGATGACCTTGACCACTCTGCCTGACGCATCGCGGATAGGATTGTAGGTCGCCTGCAGCCAGATTACGCGGCCGTCCTTGCCGAGCCGCTTGAAGGTGTTCGATGCGAAATCGCCATGGGCCAGGGCCGCCCAGAAATCGCGATAGTCCTGACTTTTAACGTATTCCGGTTCACAGAATAAGCTGTGGTGCCGCCCCTGAATATCATTGAGACTATAGCCGACCGTATTGAGGAAGTTACTGTTGGCAGTAAGAATATTTCCGGCGGGTGTAAATTCGATGACGGCCTGGGACGCATTCAATGCCGCGATAATCGCCTTGTCGTCCGTATTGATCGACTTGAAGAACATCATTTACTCCCGCCTGCGCTGTACTTTTCATCACAAAGGATGATTTTTTTCGGTTAACGCAACGTTAAGTGGGGTAAAAATATACTTTTGGTTGAGCTCACGGCATCTTCCTGATGGGCGCCTGCGCGTTGCAGATGTCGAGCGCGTTTGCCGGCCGCACGAAGAATGCACCTGAGCGGCTGGCGCGTGCCTTGACCCAGGCTTCGAACGTCGGTGACCGGCTGTCCATGACCTGCCACGACGGCGCCCCCGCACCCATGTCGGCCGCGATCTTTGCGGAGATAATCTTCACTCGTTCGTTGTCGCTCTTGTAAAAGCCCAGCGCCTCGCTGCCGCGCGGCCGGTCGGCCAGCACGTCCATGCCCGACAGGATTCGCCCGACGACGGCCAGGTTGCGGTCGAGGTGGCGGGGTGCATGGCCGATGATCGTATAGAGTTGCGTCGCGTCACCGGTATCAGGCGCGTTGCCGCGCGCCACGCCGATCATGCCGTAACAATGGACGAGCCACGTTGCGCTGCCGTCCGTCGCCGCAGGCCATGAGGCAATATGCCCCGTCTTCGCGGCATAGGCGTCGCGCCACGGCAGCGCCTTGAAGGCTTTCGGAGTCCCTGCAACCTCGTATTCAGCCGGCGGCGTCTTCGCGATCCCGTGGGCCTGGGTTGTGTCTTCGTCGGGCCGTCCCCACTGGACAACATAATTGTCCTGGACACGCAGTAAGGATGCGCCGTCGAAGTAGCCCGAGCGGATAAGCTGGCGAATATTGGCGACATGTATGGGCGCGAAGCCTGGGGCCAGCTGATAGGCGACTTCGGCTCCGTCGGCCAGTTTCATCACGACTATATCCTCAGGAGGAACTGTCGCCCAGGCAGAGGCGGGCGCGGCGTCGACGATTTCCTGAGGGCTTGGTGCGGGCGCCTCATCGGCCGCTGTCAGTGTCAGTGCCATGACCAGCAATCCGCCTGCTAAACCCGCCTTGCCATGCCCGTTCATTGCCGTCTCCATCAGATGTATCGGGTGAGACTATCCTGCCCGTAAAACCGCGCAAGCAAAATAGCTGTGGAAACTAGAACATAAAGTGAACAAATTTGCTGACAGATCGTGCGAAGCACCCTATCGTCGGCTGTCTGTGTTCGTGTCCGGATGCGGGGTAAGGGAAATGTTCGAGAGCCAGGCCGTCGAGACT
>CBIHPL010000383.1:0-4074 GCA_966212005.1 uncultured Asticcacaulis sp. | reverse complement strand
TCAAGAAGGGCCAGTTCCTGGCGCCGTGGGACATGCAGAACGTCGCCAGGAAGATCGCGTCGACGGGCAATGAGAAAATCCTGCTGTGCGATCGCGGCACCTCGTTCGGCTACAACACCCTGGTGACCGATTTCCGCGGCCTGCCGATCATGGCGCAGACAGGTTATCCGATCGTGTTCGATGCGACCCACAGCGTCCAGCAGCCCGGCGGCCAGGGCACGACTTCGGGCGGCCAGCGCGAGTTTGCACCGATCCTGGCGCGGGCGGCCTGTGCGGTCGGCGTGTCGGCGGTGTTTATCGAAACGCACCAAGACCCGGATCATGCGCCATCGGACGGCCCGAACATGATCTTTATCGACCAGATGCAGGACCTCATCCGAACTCTGAGGGCCTTCGATGATCTCGCGAAGGGGAAGTAGATCTCTACGATGCCGGCAGAGCTATGATTTTGCCGGCCCACTCCAGAGCTTGGATGCCCGTCTGCGTATAAACTAGGCCATCCAATACCGTTTTGAGCGTTGCCAGCAGTCTTTCACCGTATAGAATATTCTGTCCTCGCGCGAGCACTGTCCCGATTATACGGGACACACACTCTTCCGCTCCGTCCGCTCCATAAAGATTATAATTATTTATTATAATTATTAATTCCTGAAGTTTATCGACTATAAAGTCATCTATTTCTGTTGCATACCCTTCAGAGATAAACACCTGGAGATTGGTAAGCTCTTCAGTTAACGTGTTAAATTTTTCACTAGACAAATCTAAATATAAATTAAGCGAAATCAAAATTTCGTCCAAAAATTCAACATGCTCAAATGCGATATGAGTAAAATAATTCGCTTTGAACGCATCACCTCGCATCTGAAACACATAAGGATTTGTAAGATTAGCCAGCAAAGTAATAGATCGCGCGTATTTTTCTCGCCTCTCCGGTGTCACATAACTTAAATCGTTATCAACTAAGGCTATAAGCTTGTTATAAGCCAGTGCCCCAGATAGCCATGACATTCCGCCCGCACCCAATACTTTTGGAAGAGCATTAAACATTGATTCTGTTTCAGAAATTGCCCCATTAATACGAACGAGTTCCTTGTGAAGGCGTCCAGCAGAAGTTATTTTTGTCATGATCCAAGTTTAAGAGTATCAGGTTAGATAAATTCACACACTACCTGAAGGCGACCAATTGTCTAAATAATTCTTAAACGCCTCGGCATAGTCCGGATGCCAGCGCGACAGCGGCGGGCGGTTCTCGATAATATCGCCGATAGCCCACGCCATGCGCTTTTCGTCGAGCGCACGCGGCACATCTTTGTGGGGGCACAGGTTATAGAAATCTCCCCGGCCAATGCTGTCGATCATAAAATCGACTGTCTGTTCCGCCGTCCATGCCCCGGCCGGCTTCTCGGACTGGCCACGCGACGTCATGCCCGTCCATACAAAGCCCGGGATCAAGAGATGCGCCGTCACGGATGGGTTCGAACCATTGCGCAGTTCATGCTGCAGCGCTTCAGTGTACACCTTCACGGCAGCCTTGGAGACGTTATAGGCCGGATCGCCCGGCGGCGTCGTAATCCCCTGTTTCGAACCGGTATTGATGATCAGGCCCGCCTTGCCGCGCGCCACCATGTGCGGAACAAAGGCCTGCGTGCCGTGCACTACACCCCACAGATTGGCGCCCAGCACCTTCTGCCAGTTGGCCGGATCGAGCACGCTCGAGCCCGGCCCGATGGCGGCATTGTTCATCAGCACGTCAACGTCGCGCACCGTCCTGGCCAGGCCCGCCACCGCATCCATATCGCTGACATCGGCCTCGATGGCGCGAATATGACTGTCCGTAGCGCCATCATGGATCAGGGTGCGTACCGCCGACTCCAGCCGGTCGCTGCCGAGATCGACCAGCACAACATTGAGCCCAAGACTTGCGAAGCGCCGCGCCGCCGCCAGGCCTATACCCGAAGCGGCTCCGGTGATAAGTGCGGTGTTGCCGGGTTGCAGCGCGGAATGGGTCATGTCGGCCTCCGTATCGAATCCTGATAGGGTCACGGACTACAGCGGGCTTACGCGTAAAAGCAATATCTGAAACATGGACTGGCATATGAAACCGCATACCCTGCGAACGACCCTTTTTGCGCTCGCTATTGCGGCAGGACCTTTCACCGCCTTTGCAGAAGAAGGCGAGATTGTCATTCGCGCCAACCGCCTCAGCGCTTATCGCGGCGATGCGGCGTTTGCCGTTACGGACCTAGCTCCGGACGCCCTGCGGCGCGCAAGCCTCGATCAGGCGCTGAAACGTGAAACACAAGCCTCCCTGTTCCGCCGTCAGTCGAGCCTGACCGCCAATCCGACCATCCAGGGCATATCCTTGCGCGCCATCGGTCCTTCGGGCGCAGGCCGTGCGCTCGTGACGCTCGATGGCGTACCGCAGAACGATCCGTTCGGCGGCTGGGTGATCTGGGCCGCCGTGCCCCAGGACGCGATCGACGGCGTCCACGTTTTGAAAGGCGCAGGCGGCGGTGCTTACGGAGCCGGCGCCCTGACGGGCGTAATCGACCTGTCATTGGCGCCCGCACGTGGAGCACGTTACGGCCGCGTGCGGGTTGGCGAGGACCAGAACTGGCTGGTGGCTGCCGGCTTGGGCCTGGGTGATGTCGCTGTCCACTACAGCGCCCGCAACATCAACGGCGATATCGCGGTACGCGCCCCTCAGACCGGTGCGGCTGATGGCCCGGTTACCGGCCGCGACAGCACCTGGCTGGCCAATGGCAACTTCGACCTTTGCGATGGCTGCGGGACCTTGAGCCTTCTCGCCGGCGTCTATGAAAGCCGCCGCGACACCGGGCTGGTCGGCGCAACGGCGACATCGACCGGCAATCAATTCGCCGTCAGCCTGACCGAACAGCCCACGCCGGAAACCCTGGGCTGGCGTTTGCAAGCCTGGCACCGGGACTCCGGTCTCAGCAATCGTTCGGTCTCGGTCGCTGCCGGCCGCACCGGCACCAGTACCGCCGCCGACCAGATAAAGACGCCAGCCACTGGCGACGGCATCAATGCTGCGATCCGCCACCAGAGAGGCGGTACCGAATGGGAAATCGGCCTCGACGCCCGTGTAACAGAAGGCCAATCGCGCGAATTCTACCGCTATATGTCGGGCGCTCCAACGCGCTACCGTGTCGCCGGCGGCAAGACGACGCTGGCGGGTCTCTACGCCGAGGGCTCGCATACTGAAGGTGCCTGGACCCTGGCCGCAGCCCTGCGCGCCGATAAATGGACCGCGTCCGACGCCCAGCGCACGGAAACCGACACGGCTACGGGCCTCCCTACGCTGCAACTGAACCCGGCCGACAAGGACGAAAGCGTCCTGTCAGCCCGGCTGGGTGTGGCCTATGCCTTCGATCGCGTCATCGCCCGCGCCGCAGCCTATAACGGCTTCCGGCCGCCGTCGCTGAACGAGCTTTATCGCCCGTTTCGCGTCGGCAACGACGTCACCGAGGCCAATGCCGACCTGAAGCCCGAGACCCTAACCGGCTTCGAGCTGGGCTTACGTACGCCGGGCCGCGACCGCTTTATCGACACCACCCTTTTTGCCAACATGCTGAAAGACCCGATCGCCAATGTCACAATCGGCGCCGGCCCGGGGACCTTCCCGACCGCGGGCTTTATCCCGGCTGGCGGCACCTTGCGTCAGCGTCGGAACCTGGGTCAGATCAATGCTTATGGCGCGGAGATGCGCGGTGCCTATGCCGTTGACGGCCGTCTGTCATTGACCGGTTCCGCGACGTGGACGCACGCACGAGTCGAAGCGCCAGGCCAACCCGCCGACGGCAAACGCCCAGCCCAGGCGCCGGAATACAGCCTGTCGGTCGGCCTGCAATCACGGCTTGGCAAGACGCGAGTTACCGCCGACGTAATCCTTGACGGCGAAAGCTTCGAGGACGACCTCAACACCTTGACGCTCGATCCGTCGACACGGCTCAACATCGATATCGGTTATGCGTTGAGCGAACATCTGACGCTCAATGTGTCGGTCGAAAACGCGCTGGACGACGCCATCATGATCCAGCGTTCAGGCGACGG
>CBIHPL010000382.1:0-4076 GCA_966212005.1 uncultured Asticcacaulis sp. | reverse complement strand
CCTGGCGCCGGCGCCACCAGGGCGTGGCCGCCGATCATGGCCGACAGGATGACCTGGACGCCGGCAAAGGCGCCGGGATTGTAGGTCAGGAGCCAGCGCGCGCGCTCACCCTTTCCCGCGACGATACGCGCCGCCAGGCTTGAGACCTTGTACCCCGCCCACTTCGGCGCGCCTGTCGTGCCCGAGGTTTGCAGCCACAGCATCCCGCTGCCGCTTTCGGTTGAGGGCGGAGACGAGGGATCGCGCAACAGCCAGGCATCCTCGCCCGCCTCGGCCGCCAGAAGCGCTCCGATCACGCCGCGCGTGCCGGCCCTGGCGATGTCGACGACACCGCCTTTCGGCGTCAGGGCGTCAGCCTTGAGCGTCCGCGTGCCGATAAGCTCGAAACCGGAATCGAGGATTGCCACCATCTCAGCCGCCGAACAGCGCGGCCAGTTCTCCCGCCGTGTGGAACAGGACGAAGCCGCCGGCAAAAGGGGTCAGGCCGGTCTTTTCCTCAAGGGTCACGACCAGGGTCGCCAGATCGAGGCTGTCGATGTCGAACGGCCCGTTGAGCAGCGGCGTATCGGCGGTGATGTCGCCGGTTTCCGCGCCCTTGTCGCGGAGCATCTGCGTCAGTTCGGTCTGGATCAGGGCAAGGGCTGTCACGGTAAGAATTCTTTCAGGGCGGAGACGACGGCTCCGGAGGCTTCCATGTGCGGCAGGTGGCCGATACCGTCGAGGACATGCAGGGTGCTGCGCGGAGGCAGGCGATGGGCGGCGGGCATGGGGATCAGCCGGTCGCTGGCGCCCCACAGGATCATGACCGGAACGCGAATCTTCGACCAGTCAAAGCCTTCCGGAGACAAGGCGAGACCATAGGTCCGGGCCTGCCCCAGCAAGCGATGCAGGGCGTCACGCCGATCGTCTGCCCGCGCCGCTTCCGTCAGCGAGCGGACCAGGGCCGGTACCAGGTTCGCGCTGTGCGGGCCCAGCAGATGTTCAGCCAGGGCTTCGGCATGACCGGTGTCGTTGAGAAAAGCATCCAGCCGGTCGTGGTGGAAATCGCCCCCCAGCCCGGCCGGGGAAATCAGGCCAAGGGACGCAACACGCTCAGGATGCGACAACGCAAAGCCGAGCGCGATCTTGGCGCCCATGGAGTGGCCGACGACATGGGCGTCGCCGATATCCAGCGCATCGAAGGCTTCGTCCAGCCAGCCGGTCATGAAGGCCAGGGAGGCTTCGCCGACATCGGCGGTCGTACGGCCATGGCCCGGCAGGTCGACGGCGACGATACGGTACTGCGACGCCAGCGGCACGAGACACAGCTGCCAGGTCAGCAGATCAGCGCCGAACCCATGCAGGAAGAGCACGCAGGGCCCATCGGCGCGCCCCATTTCCAGGTAGCTCAAAGGGCCATGGCTGTGGGTTTCACACAGCGAAAGGGCGATTCGGCGCGATGGCTTCGCGGCGGCGGTCATGCCAGGAACCCTCCGTCGACATTGAGGACCGACCCGGTAATCCAGCGCGAGGTGTCGGCAAGAAGGAAGGCGATGGCCGCGGCGACATCGTCCGGTTGGCCGAGGCCCAGCGGATGCATGTCCACGACGCGCTTGAAGTTTTCTTCTGACAGGATGGTGCGGAACTGGTCCGACATCGGCGTGTCGACCATGGCCGGCGCGACCGCATTGACCCGCACCCCATCGCGCACCAGTTCGACCCCTAAGCCCTTGACCGCCGAAACGATGCCGCCCTTGGACGAGGCATAGACGACATTCCCGGGCGCGGTCTTGAGCGCCGCCGAGGACGAGACATAGACAAGCGAGGCATTGGCGCCATGACAGGCCTTGAGCCGGAAGGCCTGGGCCAGCATCAGCGAGGCGCCGAGGTTCTGCGTCAGGACATCCATGACAAAAGCCGGATTTACAGCTTGAATCGGACGCGTCGCCTGAACGCCAGCACAGTGGGCGATACCGTTGAGCGGCCCGGCCTCGGCGCACAGCGCCTTCATCCACGGCACGATGGCGTCCAGTTGCGAAAGATCGAAGGTGCGGCCGATATGGCCTTCGCCCTCCAGCAAGCCCACGACCTCGTTCAACCGTTCTTCGTTACGCCCCGACGCGACGATGCGCGCACCGAGCCTGGACAGGTAGATGGCCGTCGCCTTGCCGATTCCGCTCGTCGCGCCGGTGACAAGAATGGTGCGCCCTTCCAGGGACATGGGATTGAACGTCAAAGTCTTACTCCGTCCATATGGCGGGCATAGGCCTTCTGGAAATGGGCGATACGGCCTTCCAGTTCACCAAGCAGCGGCGCGCGTGTACCGGCCTCGCGCGTGCCGGCCTGCGCCACCGCACAGATGGCGGCGTCTTCGTTGCGCACCTGGGCCGAGAAGGCCTTCAGGCTGTCGATGACCAGGCCACGCGCCGCCCGGCCATTGTTTCTGGCCAGCCACGAGGTCGAGTTGATCCGCAGGGTTTCCGGCCCCACGGGATCGAAGGTCTGGAAGGTCAGGAAACTGCCGGCCGAGAAGGTGACGACGATATTGGGAAAGATCAGGAAGTTGCCGTATTCGGGATAGACGGTCGAGGGCTCCAGCCGGATGCTCCTGCCGACATTGGCCCACCACTTGATCGAGCGTTCCTTCAGCCTGCCGACATAGCGGCTGTGGTCGGCGTCAGTCGAAATCGCCAGGTCGATGCTGAGGATCAGGCCAAAGCTGTCGGCATGCACCAACGGCACGTGATAGCCCTCGGCGGCATTGTCCATGCCGAGCTTCCAGTTGGCCGCCCAGTCGTACGACTCGCTTTCGAACCTGTCGGGACAGACCTCGGAGATGTGCTTCAGGTCATCGTGGAAGCTGCCGAGGAAGGTCTTCAGGTCCGGCCCTTCGGACGTCATCCGGACGAAGACGAAATGGCCGACGGTTTCCACCGCATAGGATTGCAGGGCCAGCGCCGACTTGTCCGCTTCGTTCAGGCCGAAGCTCTGTTTGTTGAGCGGGATGCCGATCGGCTTGCCGCCCTCGTCGTAGGTCCAGCCGTGATAAGGACATTGCAGGACACGGTTGCCGGACTTCTCGCACTGGATTTTTGAGAAGCGATGCGAGCAGACATTTCGAAAGGCGCGCAATTGCCCGCCGAAATTCTGCACGACGATGCTGTGCGGACCGACCTGCGCCGTCACGAAATCGCGGTCATTCCCCAGGTCCTCGACGAAGCCGACGCACAGCCATGACGGCCTGAAGACGTGCTCGATCTCCGCCGCCAGGACATCCGGCCGCCAGTAATGGTCCGCCGGGATCCGGCCCAGCAGCGACTGATAGGTGGTGACGGCGGCGGCATCGTCCATCTTAGTCGAATTCCACCACTTGGGGCGCGATCATCGGGCCCATGGTCAGCTTCATGGCGCTCCACGACCAGCCGACGCCGAAGCCCATAAGGACGATGTCGCGTGGCCTGTCGAGCTCGCCCGGCAGCTTGGCCGCAATGGTCAGGGGAATGGAGGCCGACGACGTATTGCCGTAGGTTTCCATGGCGATCGGCACCTTGTCTTCCGGCAGGCCCGACTTCTTGCGCAGATGGTTCAGCATGAAGACGTTGGCCTGGTGGAACAGGACGTAGTCGATATCTTCGATGGCCGCGCCCGAGGTCTCGAAGATCGATTTGACGAGAACGGGTACGTTCTTGAGCGTGAAGTTGAAGACCTCGGTGCCATTAAGATGCAGGCGCGACTTGCGGAACAGCTCCGCGGCCTTTTCCGGCGCGTGCGGCTCCTCTGGCGGAAGCAGCGGCAATCTTAATGCACCCGCCTCGACCATGATATGGGCGGCGCCGGATCCATCGGTGCCGAAGACGCCGAACATGTCGGCGGCGGCGGGATCGAGCTCCAGCGCGGTCGCCGAACCGGCATCGCCGAACAGAGGTACGGTAGCCCGGTCGTCCTTGAGCAGCTTGGAAGTCGAGACGTCGCCCGCCAGCACCAGGGCGCGGGCAGGCCGGCCGGTTATTTTGAGCGTATGCATCAGGCTTGCTGCCGTCCACAGGCCGTAAGCATAGACGGAACAGCCGAGATTGAAATATAAGTCCAGGCAGGAA
>CBIHPL010000381.1:0-4081 GCA_966212005.1 uncultured Asticcacaulis sp. | reverse complement strand
CCGAATTCGGTGGCGACCCGGCCAATGTCACCCTGTTCGGGCAATCGGGCGGCGGCGGCAAGATCGTCGGTCTGATGGCCATGCGCGCCGCCGACGGCCTCTACCGCCAGTGCGTGACCATGAGCGGCCAGCACGTGACCGCCAGCGCCCCGCTCAACGCCACGCGCCGCGCCGAAGCCTATCTCAGGGCGCTGGGCCTCAAGCCCGGCGAAGTGTCGCGGCTCAAATCCCTGCCGTTCCAGGACCTGGTCGGCGCCCTGGATACGCAGGATCCGATCGTCGCGCGCGACAAGATCCTGTTTGCCGCCACGCTCGATTTCAAGACGCTGCATCGCCATCCCTTCTATCCGGATGCGCCCGATGAAACGGCCCAGGTGCCGCTGATCATCGGCAATACCCTGCATGAGACGGCCGCTTTCATGCGCGACATGATGATCGCCAACGACACGACCTGGGATACGCTGCCCGACCGGCTGGCGCGCGAAATGCTGGTCGACCTGTCGCCGGAATGGGTGATCGACCATTACCGTCAGTGGTATCCGCAAATGACGCCGACGGAGGTGCTGCGCGCCGCCGCTACCGCCGGCCGCAGCTGGCGCCCGCACCTTATCCAGGCCGAGGAACGCGCGAAGAAACGCACGCCGACCTGGATGTATCAGCTCGATTTCGGCTCACCGCTTCACGAAGGCCGTATGGGCGCCTATCACGGCTACGATGTCGGGCTGATCTTCGACAATGTCCATCTGCCCGAAGCCAACACGGGCACGACACCGGAACAGGTCGCCGGCGCGCAACGCGTTGCCGATCTGATGAGCACGACGCTGATCCAGTTCGCGCGTACGGGCAATCCGCAGCACGCCGCCATCCCGCAATGGCCGCGCTATGCGCTGCCGGAGCGCGCCACACTGATCTTCGACCAGACGCCGCGCATCGAAAACGACCCGCGCCGGCAGGAGCGCGAACTGTTCGCCACCGCACCCTACCTGAAGCCAGGCACGTAGCCTGTCGTCTGGCCTAGAAGGCAACGCTCAGATTGCTGTGGACCAGCCAGCTTCCGGCGCGCGTAATCCGGTCCGGCGCAAGCGCGCAGGCGGCGTTTAGGTTCAGGGCGACATAGCGCGTCAGGCGGACTTCGGCACCGGCGCCGGTCGAGGCCAGGCCGCTCGATTGCCGGGTCGCGTTGTCGCGGCCATAGCCCATGTCGACGAACAGGAAGGGGTTGATCTGCGAGTTCTTGCCTAAGGCCTTGCCTGGGATACGCAGTTCATTGCGCACGATCAGGGCGGTGTCGAAGGCGCCGTTTTCCAGCGTATAGCCGCGCACCTGGCTGGAGCCGCCTAGGCCGGCCTGTTCGGTGCGGGGCAGGGCGGCCGACGCGAACTGGCCCGTGACCTGGGTCTTCAGGGTCAGGTTGTTCGGCAGCGGCGTGACACGGCTGTAGTTGGCGCTGAGATAGGAGTAGGTCGCGCCCTTCTGGCGGCCCTGCGAATAGAGAACGACCTGCTCATGGCTGTTGCCGGCATTGATATTGCCGGGGCTCATATGGGCGACGACGTCGACCGTAGAGACGCCGAAGCCGTCCTTGCCCGAATGATGATAGCCCAAATAAAGCTGATAGATTTCGACCGCGACGTCATAGACGGGAACGCTTGCGAAATAGGTGGTGCCCTTCTGGTGCTTCGCCTCGATGCCAAAGCGCAGGTCGGTGGCGCCGACATCGCCGTGCAGCTTCGAGAAGGCGAAGCGGTAACCGAGCGCGCCTTCGCCGGCCTTGAGGCGGACGCTGAACGGATCGCCGGCCTGGTAGGTGGCGACGGCGTTCATCATCGCTTCGATCTGGCCACGCGGCCCCAGCGGCAGGGTGTAGGACAGGGCCGTGCTTTTGTAGTGCGGGTTTTTCTCGCCTTCCAGCGCGTCGCGCGATACGGTCGTCTGGGCCGACAGGACGCTGTCCGGCCCCAGCAGGCCGCCGATGGCGCCGCCCAGGAAGTAGCGGTCGAAGCTGGTCGAGGCCGAGCCGTCGTTGCTGTAGCCGGCATAGACCTGCCAGCGCTTGCCCTGGCGTGCGGCCAGGGTCAGGTCGGATACGCCTAAGGATTCGCCGGGGCTGAACACGGCCTGGGTGCTGCGGAACGGATAGCGGTTGATCCAGTCGAGATCGTAGGTCAGTTCGCGGGCATTGATGGCGTCGCCGGTCTTAAGGCTGATCTGCCGGCTCAGGCGCGCGGCCTCGGCGTCGTTCCTGGCGCCGGTCACGGTAACCTTACCGGTGCGAAATTCGACGACGCGGATATGCAGCACGCCGGCCGTGATCTCCTGTTCCGGCGTCGACAGCGACACGAACGGATAGTTGAGATCGCGGTAATGGCCGGCGATGGCGGCTTCGACTTCGGCGATCAGCTTGCGTGAGACAGGCTTGCCAAGGAAGGGTTGCAGCACGACGGCAATGTCGCTGTCCTGCAGGCGGCTGACCTCGCCGACGGAGATCCCGTCCGAAGCCGTGGCGCGAACGCTTTCCTTAGGTCCGATCAGGACCAATGCACGCAAGTTCGGGCCGATCGGCGTGGCGTCCTGCTCGGCCGGGATGGCGTTCGGCGCCACGATTTCCGACGGCGCGGCCTGGGGCGTCTGCGGCAGGTGGCGCTCGATGGCCTGGCCGTGCGCGTGGGCAGTAACCAGCAGCGGCAGGAGCGAAGCCGCCGAAACCATGGATAAGAAACGGAAATTGGAGGACATGGTTACTTGCCGGCTGCGAAGCTGATGGAATTCGAAATGAACTGGTTGGTGGGGTAGGGCGTGTTGGCGCAACCGTCGCCCTCGGCGCAGGTGGTGCCGGTCTGACCGGCGCCGCGGACGCTCGGGCCGATGGCCTCCTGGTTACCGTCGCCTGCCGCCGAGCCCGCATCCGTCGTTTCGCGGTCGTCCGAGGTTTCGCTGGTCGTGCCCGAAGCGCTGGATGAGGCATCGGACGACGAACTGCCGGCGTCGCTGGCTGTTCCGGAACTGGAGCCGTTGCCAATCGGACTGCTCAGGCCGATGGGCGCCACCTGGATAACCGGAGCGCTGGTCGCAGTGGCGGAGTTGCTGACCGGGTTAATGACGGGATCGTTCTGCAGGGCCACCGCCGTGATGGTGAAGGCGCCCTTGACGAAGGTGACGTCGTAATTGGCGGAGGCCGCCAGCGATCCCTGGTTGATGTCGTAGATGCCGGGATCTTCCCCCGTGACGCGGTTGAGGCTGCCGGTCAGTGCGTCGCTTCCGGCCAGGGTGCCGGCTGTGAATACAAAGGTCAGGGCCGGATCAGCTGCGCCGGCGTTCTTGCCCAGTGTGTCGGCTGTCAGGGTCAGCTCGCGTGGGGTGATACTGCCTATATTGGCGGTCGCCACGGCGTTGACCGTGTAATTGCCGGCATCCGCGCCGGTAAGCGCCAGGCCATCGGCCGTGACCGTCTTGCCGGAACCCGCATTGGCATCGGTGTAGACGCCGGTGGTCGGGTTGTTCAGCGCAACCGTGTCGCTGCCCTGGATGCCGGTCAGCACGTAATTGCCCGCTGTCAGCGTGGCGCTCAACGTTGCGTCGTAAGTCTTGGCCGTGCTGCCGGTCAGACCGGCCGTAAGAGCCGCTTTGGCGATGGAGCCTGACGCGGTCTGCGTCATGACGGTATAGTTGTCGCCGCTGTTGCCGTCATTGACCGTGTAACCGGTGACCGACAGCGTACGCAAACCTGCGTTTTTGCTGTCGAAAGCCTGAGATTTGCCGGTGACGGTGTCTGATCCCAGCAGGCCTGTGACGGTCACGGTACCGGTTGAGGTGGCGTTCGCGTCGTAGGTCTTTGTGTCGGTACCCGCTGTGATGGTCAGATTGGCCCTGCTAATCGAACCCGAAGCCGTTTGAGTCGAGACGTCATAGTTGTCGCCGCTGTTGCCGTCATTGACGGTGTAGCCATTGACGGTGAGCGTCCGCGCGCCGGCGTTTTTGCTGTCGAAGGATTGTGTCGCGCCGGTAACGGTGTCTGAGCCGAGCAGGCCGGTGATGCCGACTGTTGCGGTCGAGCCGGTCGTTGCGTCGTAAGTCTTGGTGT
>CBIHPL010000380.1:0-4083 GCA_966212005.1 uncultured Asticcacaulis sp. | reverse complement strand
GGACACCCAAAGGGCCCGAAAGAAAAAAGGCGACCCGGTGCATGGCTGGGTCTGTCTCGACAAACCCTATGAGATGACCTCGACCGCGGCGGTGTCGAAGATCCGCTGGCTGTTCCAGGCGCAGAAGGCGGGCCACGCCGGCACGCTCGATCCGCTGGCCACCGGCATCCTGCCGATTGCGCTCGGCGAAGCGACCAAGACCGTGCCGTACCTGATTGAGGAGGACAAGGTCTACAGCTTCACCATCACCTTCGGCACGACGACGGACTCCTATGACGCCGAAGGGACTGTGACGGCGCAGTCCGATGCGCGTCCAACGCGCGAAGCCCTGGAAGCGATCATCCCGAACTATATCGGTATCATTGAACAGGTCCCGCCGGCCTTTTCGGCCATAAAGGTCGACGGCAAACGCGCCTACGACCTGGCGCGGCAGGGCGTCGAGGTCGAACTGAAAGCTAGAGACGTCGAAGTCTTCGACCTGACGCTCGACGCGTTCGACGGTGAGACGGCGACGCTGACCCTTCACTGCGGCAAGGGCACCTATGTCCGCTCCGTCGCCCGCGACCTGTGCGCTGACCTGGGCGTTTGCGGCCACGTTTCGATGCTCCGGCGCGAGGCGGTGGGTGCATTTGCAACAAAGAACGCAATAACACTGGAAAAGCTGACCGATTTAGTGCATAGAGGCGCCGCTTTTGACGCTTTGCTTGGCGTAGAGACGGCGCTGGACGACATCCCGGCCCTGCCTGTGACGCAAGACGAGGCCCAAAAGCTGAAGCAAGGCCGCGATCTTGCCCTTCTGCCCCGTCAGTTAGCGACTGTCACCGAGGCCCTCACGGCCCGCCGCGAGGCTGGTTTTGAAGCGTTCTCCGACACGGTCCAGGCGGTTTCGGACGGACAGGTCGTCGCACTTTGCGAATTGCGCGGCGGGAAAGTCTTCCCGACGCGTATCTTGAACCTTTAATCCTAAGTCATAGGAGATACCCGATGTCGATTACTGCTGATCGCAAGACAGAAGTCATCAAGACCCACGCCCGTTCCGAAGGCGACACCGGCGGCCCGGAAGTGCAGATCGCTATCCTCAGCGAGCGCATTGCCAACCTGACCGAGCACTTCAAGGAACACAAGAAGGACAACCACAGCCGCCGCGGCCTCCTGAAAATGGTTTCGCAGCGCCGTCGTCTCCTCGACTACCTGAAGGGCCGTGACAACGACCGTTATCAGGCCATCATCCAAACGCTCGGCATCCGCCGCTAAGTTTGAAACCAGGGGCTTGGGGCCAACACCTCAAGCCCTTGTTGTTATATCTTGAGCATTTCCAGGCGAAGTGCCAAAGCGTGTTTCTGGCGGTTCGCCGTTAGGAAATGCGACAAACTAAAGCCTACCGCAGCTGTGCGGCAAACAGCAGAACGACCCTCGCGAATGGCGAGGTTTACACACCCCGCGAAGCACCGGATGTTTCGCTGATCACACGGACCTGAAGCGTGAATCACAAATAGGTCCTCTCATCGCTGTCCCGATGACAGCTGACTTTGGCGACATGGGGTCGTCCAAGGTCCAAAGCGCTAAAGCAGCGAAGCGGTAGCGCGAACGTACGAAAGAAACGCAATGTTTGACATCAAAAGAAAATCCATCGACTGGGCCGGACGCAAGCTGACCCTGGAAACGGGCCGTATCGCCCGTCAGGCTGACTCTGCCGTCCTCGCCACCTATGGCGAAACCACCGTGCTGGCGACCGTCGTGTATGCCCGCGCGCCAAAGCCCGGTCAGGACTTCTTCCCGCTGACCGTGAACTATCAGGAAAAGACCTTTGCCGCCGGCAAAATTCCGGGCGGCTATTTCAAGCGCGAAGGCCGTCCTTCGGAAAAGGAAACCCTGGTTTCGCGCCTGATCGACCGTCCGATCCGTCCGCTGTTCGTCAAGGGCTTCAAGAACGAAGTCCAGGTCGTCGCCACCGTCCTGTCGCACGACATGGAAAACGATCCGGATATCGTCGCCATGGTCGCGGCTTCAGCTGCGCTCACCCTGTCGGGCGTGCCGTTCATGGGCCCGATCGGCGGCGCCCGCGTCGGAGTCATCGACGGTGAATATGTCCTCAACCCGACCCTGGACCAGATGAAGGAATCGGACCTGGATCTCGTCGTCGCCGGTACGTCCGACGCGCTGATGATGGTCGAATCCGAAGCCAAGGAACTGTCGGAAGACAAGATGCTGGGCGCCCTGATGTTCGCTCATGCCGGCATGCAGCCGGTCATCGACGCCATCATCGAAATGGCTGAACACGCCGCCAAGGAGCCCTTCGAATTCGAAGCCGAAGACTTCTCGGGCATCGTCAATTCGATCAAGGGCCTGGTCGGCCAGGACATCCGCGACGCCTACACCATCCAGGGCAAGCACGCCCGCCACGACGCCGTCGGCGCCGCCAAGGCCAAGGCTGCCGTCGCCCTGGTGAAGAGCGAAGAGAACCCGGACGGCGTCGACGCCAACAAGTTCTCGGCCGCCTTCAAGGAATGTGAAGCCGAAGTCCTGCGCCGCGACATCATCGACCATGGCAAGCGCGTGGACGGCCGTCCGGTCGACAAGGTCCGTGCCATCGTGTCGGAAGTCGGCGTCCTGCCGCGCACCCACGGTTCGGCCCTGTTCACCCGCGGTGAAACCCAAGGTCTGGTCGTCGCCACGCTCGGCACCGGCGACGACGAACAGTTCATTGACGCGCTGGAAGGCACGTACAAGGAAAAGTTCCTCCTGCACTACAACTTCCCTCCGTATTCCGTCGGTGAAACCGGCCGCATGGGTTCGCCCGGCCGCCGCGAAATCGGCCACGGCAAGCTGGCCTGGCGCGCCCTGCGTCCGATGCTGCCGGCCACGGACGAATTCCCGTACACCATCCGCCTGGTCTCGGAGATCACCGAGTCGAACGGTTCGTCCTCGATGGCGACTGTCTGCGGTGGTTCGCTGGCCCTGATGGACGCCGGCGTGCCGCTGAAGCGTCCGGTTTCGGGTATCGCCATGGGCCTGATCCTGGAAAAGGACGGCTATGCGGTTCTGTCCGACATCCTGGGTGACGAAGATCACCTCGGCGACATGGACTTCAAGGTCGCCGGTACCTCGGAAGGCATCACCTCGCTGCAGATGGACATCAAGGTCCCCGGCATCACCGAGGAGATCATGACCAAGGCGCTGCGTCAGGCCAAGGACGGCCGTCTGCACATCCTGGGTGAAATGAACAAGGCCATTTCGGGCGCCCGCGAAGAGCTGGGTGAATTTGCCCCGAAGATTGAAACGATCAAGATCGCGGTCGACAAGATCCGCGAAGTCATCGGTTCGGGCGGCAAGGTCATTCGTGAAATCGTCGAAAAGACCGGCGCCAAGGTCGACATCCAGGACGATGGTACGATCAAGATCGCCGCTTCGGAACAGTCGAAGATCGACGCCGCGCGAGACTGGATCAAGTCGATCGCCTCGGAGCCGGAAATCGGCGCCATCTATAAGGGCAAGGTCGTGAAGATCGTCGATTTCGGCGCCTTCGTGAACTTCTTCGGCGCCAAGGACGGCCTGGTCCACATCTCGCAGATCAAGCCGGAAAAGATCGCCAAGGTTTCGGACGTCCTGAACGAGGGCGACGAAGTGAAGGTGAAGTTCCTCGGCCTCGACGATCGCGGCAAGACCAAGCTGTCGATGAAGGTCGTCGACCAGGAAACCGGTGAGGACCTGACCGAGAAGCTGGAAGCCGAACGCGCCGAGCGTCAGGCGGCCCGCGCTGCGGCCGGTGAAGACGCCGATGAAGGCGAACTGGAAACGGCCGACGCCGGTGATCGTGGTGACCGCGGTGACCGTCCGCGTCGCCGTCGCCGCCGCGACTAACGCTGACAACTTATGGGGTGAAGGGGCCTGCGGCCCCTCGCCTTAGAAAGAAATAAAATGGGCGATCCCTTTAGGGGTCGCCCTTTTTATTTGTCAGAAGCAAGCGAGGGGTCGCTCTCCGCGTGGCTCCGAGCGTTCGTCGCGGAAGTCGATACATTTAGTATCGCCTTCATCAGGTTTGCTTAAAAGCAAACCTGCGCTTCTCACCCCCCTCACCCCATA
>CBIHPL010000379.1:0-4086 GCA_966212005.1 uncultured Asticcacaulis sp. | reverse complement strand
CAATTACGACAATCGCCGCGCGGTCAGCATCGGTTTGACGTACCGCCAATAATATTCAACCATTCGGTTGACTATTATGTCTCGCACGTCTATATTCAACCACATGGTTGAATTAGAATCCCCCCAACTCAATGCTGTTTTTCATGCGCTTGGCGATGTGACCCGACGGCAAATGCTGCGCCGCCTTTCAGGCGGGGAGCGCACGGTCAGCGAACTGGCTGAACCGTTCGACATTTCGCTGGCGGCTGCGTCCAAGCACATTAAGGCGCTGGAAGTCGCAGGCCTGATCCGGCGCGAGGTCCGCGGCCGCACCCACATGTGCCGCCTCGATCCGGGCCCGATGGCCGACGCTCACCAATGGCTCAGCACCTACGAACGCTTCTGGACCGGCCGCCTCGACCTGCTCGAACGGCGCCTGCGCGAAGACGACGCCCGCAAACAACCCCAACCCTCAGAAGGAGATAAGGAATGAATGAAGCAACCACTCTTGACGCATTTGGCGTCCTGATAGATCCGGCAACATTGAAGCTTGAACGTCTGCTGCCCGGCCCGATCGAACGCGTCTGGGCCTACCTGACCGAAAGCGACCTGCGCAAAACCTGGCTGGCAGCTGGCGACATGGACCTTCAGGACGGCCTGCCGTTCGAATTCATCTGGCGCAATGACGAACTGTCCGACCCGCCCAGCGAACGCCTGCCAGGCTTTCCCGAAGAGCAGCGCATGACCAGCCGCATTGTCGTCTGCGACCCGCCGCGCAAGCTGTCCTTTACCTGGGGCGGCACCGGCGACGTATCGTTCGACCTGGCCCAAAAGGGCGATGACGTATTGCTGACCATAACCCACAGCCGTATTCCGGAACGCGGCACCATGCTGATGGTCGGTGCCGGCTGGCACATGCATCTCGACATCCTGACGGCCGTTACGACCGGCAAGCCCGCACCCGCCTTCTGGCCCGGATGGCAGCGCCTGCGCGACGTTTATGATCAACGCCTGCCGGCTTGAAACACCGAAACTCCGCCTGTTTCGACAGGCGGGGTTTGAGGTTGCCGACATTCGCGCGCCCTTTTCGGGTTCCGGCGATTGACTGGCGGCTTCGCAACCGGTGCCGCCAGGGCGCATCCCTCGCCTTGGCTGCCGTGGTGCCGGCGCGAAACATGGAGTTCGATGGCGGCGGCGGAACCGATTCCTGCATGCCTTGACGCGGTATCGCCAAAGCCCTTTGCCCCCAGCCTCCGTGACCAGGCCTCCCTGGCCCCAAACCTGCCGAGCCGGATCACTTGACCAGTGGTATTCTTTTCCCGCGACAGTAAGATGGCCCCCGAATTGGCACTTGGCGGCGGGAATGATAGGCCTAGGTCCCGATGTGACGCCCAAAGCGTTGCCGTGGCACTCAAACTGCAAATCCGTATGGGGAAAAACGTGAGCGTTTTGAAAAATAGCTTTCTCACACTGGCGCTTCTGGCCAGCGCAGGCGCGCCGGCAGTCTCCTGTGCGGCCACAGCCGCCCATGTTTCGACGGCCTCTGTCCGCGAGCGCACAAACATCGACAAGGGCTGGCGATTTGCCTACGGCCACGCCGACGACGCCCAGAAGGATATGCAGTATGGTCTGAGACCGTTTTTCTTTGCCAAGGCCGGTTATGGCGATGGTCCCGCCAATGCCGATTTCAGCGACGTCGCCTGGCGCAAGGTCGATCTGCCGCATGACTGGGCGGTGGAGCTGCCTTTCGATCCGCGCGGCAACACCAACCACGGCTCCAAGGCGATCGGCCATCCGTTTCCGGAAAACAGTGTCGGCTGGTACCGCAAAGAGCTGGACATTCCCGTTTCCGACAAGGGGCGCCGCATCTCGCTGGAATTCGACGGCGTCTATCGCAACAGCACTGTCTGGGTGAACGGCCACTATATCGGCACCGAACCGAGCGGATACTCCGGTTTTGGCTACGATATCACCGACTACATCAATTTTGGCGGCCGCAACGTCGTGTCCGTCCGGGTCGACGCGACTGTGGAGGAAGGCTGGTTCTACGAAGGCGCCGGCATCTATCGCCACGCATGGCTGACCAAGACAGACCCGCTGCACGTGGCGAAATGGGGAACTTTCGTCAAGCCGGTGATCGAGGGCGACACGGCGCAGATCGACGTCGCCGTGACGGTCGTAAACGACGCCAAGACCGATCAGGCGTTTGACATAAAGCAGGAAGTCCTGGACGCCGACGGCGCGGTCGTCGCGGTTGCGGAATTCCCGGGCCTGACCGCAGGGGCTGTCTCATCGCGCGATTTTGCCACCAACCTTCGGCTTGAGCGGGCGCGGCTGTGGTCGCTGGAGGATCCGTATCTCTATCGGCTGAGGACGACGATCAGGCGTGGGAGCGAAATCGCCGACACGTATGAAACCCGTTTCGGCGTGCGTACGGTAACGTGGGACGCCGACAAGGGATTTTTCCTGAATGGCAGGAATATCAAGCTCCAGGGGACCAACAATCACCAGGATCACGCGGGCGTCGGCACGGCCATTCCCGACGGATTGCAGACCTGGCGGCTCAAACAGCTTAAATCCTTCGGCGTGAATGCCTATCGCGCATCCCACAACCCGCCGACGCCGGAACTTCTCGACGACGCGGATGAGCTGGGGATGCTGGTCATCGATGAGCACCGGATGATGGGCACAACGCCGGAAATTCGCGGACAACTGGAACGGATGGTCAAGCGCGACCGCAACCACCCCAGCGTCATCGTCTGGTCGGTCGGCAATGAAGAATGGGCGCTCGAAGGCAATGAGCTGGGGACGCGGCTGGCGGTCGAGATGCAGGACATCGTCAAGCGCATGGACCCGACGCGCCGCACGACGATCGCGGCCAGTTCCTCAGGCAGGGGCACCTCCGTCGGCGCGGACGTCATAGGGTTCAACTACGGCGCACAGCATGACGTCGATGGCTTCCACGCCGCGCATCCGGACAAGCCGGCGGCCATGACGGAAGAAGGCTCGACCCTGACGACCCGTGGCGTCTACTTCGACGACAGGGAAAAATCGCATCTGAACGCCTATGACCGCCAGGGCCGGCCCGGCAATTCGCTGAGCATCGAGGAGGGCTGGAGACGTGTTCAGGAACGTCCGTGGATGTCCGGCATGTTTATCTGGACCGGGTTTGACTATCGCGGCGAAACGACGCCCTTCGGGTGGCCGGCTATTTCCTCGCAGTTCGGCATGATCGATACGACCGGCGCCTTCAAGGACACGGCCTATTACCTGAAATCGATCTGGATGAAGGAACCCAGCGTCCACATCCTGCCCCATTGGAACTGGCGGGGCCGCGACGGCCAGCCGATAGACGTGCGGGTCTACAGCAATGGTGACGCGGTCGAGCTTTTCCAGGACGGACGGTCCCTGGGCCGCAAGCCGATGGTCAAGGATTCGCATCTCAAATGGGACGTACCGTACAAGCCGGGCAAACTCACGGCCAAGTCCTATCTGAACGGAAAGCTGGTCGCGTCCACGGAAGTGGCAACAACGGGTGAGCCTGCGCGCGTTACGCTTTCGCCCGACAGGACGTCGCTGACAGCGGATGGCACCGACATTTCGGTCGTATGGGTCAATGTCATGGACAAGGCGGGACGCGTCGTTCCGACCGCCGGCGATCTTGTGGCCTTCGAGACAACCGGCCCGATCCGCATCATTGGCGTAGGCAACGGAGACCCGGGCAGCCACGAGGCGGACAGGCCCGCTCCGCGGGATCACTTCTATGGTCTGTCGGGCTGGCGATCCCTGGCGATCGACAATCTTGAGGGCGGTGACGCGGTGTCCAGTTCGGCCGACACCTCGACATGGCGCGACCCGACGCAGTGGTTGCCGCCTGAGCAACAGCCGCCGCTGACCAAGGGGCTCGTTCTCCGGGGCCAGTTCGCGCGGCCGGCGTCCGTCGCAGGCGATGTCGCGACCCTGTTTATCGACAGGCTGAGCGCGGAACAAAGGGTCTATGTCAACGGAACCCAGGTCACTCCCCGCGCTGTCGACGGCGCCTTGGTGGTTGATCTGGACCCCTCGCAGCTGCTGGACGTAAACAGCCTGAGCTATATTACGCCGACG
>CBIHPL010000378.1:0-4094 GCA_966212005.1 uncultured Asticcacaulis sp. | reverse complement strand
GAAGAAGATCGAGCGGCCGAGCTTGACGCCCCAGTCGGGCGCCGGCAGCAGCAGTTCATCCCCGTCGTCCAGCAGCGCATTGGTTGCCATGGCGATCAGGTCCGACGCGCCATTGCCGAGATAGATGTCTTCCAACGTCACGCCCTGCACGCCCTGGGACTGGGTATAGTGCATGATGGCCTTGCGCGCCGCGAATATGCCCTTGCTGTCCGAATAGCCCGCCGAATTGGGCAGGTTGCGGATCATATCGATCTGCACTTCCTCAGGCGCATCGAAACCGAAGGCCGCCAGGTTGCCGATGTTCAGCTTGATCAGCTTGTGGCCTTCGTCTTCCATCTGCTTGGCCCGGGCCATGATGGGGCCGCGGATGTCGTAGAGGACGTTGGCGAGCTTGCTGGATTTGCTTACGGGTTTCATGGGCGATCGGACTTGGACGGCTTGCATATGCGGGAACAGGCCAATCCCTCATACAGGCGCCAAAGTCAACCGAGGCAATGCAACGACGCCGATCCGGCCGACAGCAAAAAATACTGCCAGCGATTCAACAGCGGAATACTGCATTCACGTCCGCGTATTGCGCGGACGTGTTACGCCGACAGGTTAAAGTAGACGCTATAGCGGTCCCAGCTCGTATTAAGGGGCTTAAACCTGACCGTACTTCCGTCCGTGGCAACAGCCTCATAGTCGAGCGGCTTTCCGGCCACGGGACGGACGACCTCGTCAAGCGACTTGCCGTCCGTCCGGATCACGGGCAGCGTCAGGGGCGCCTTATCCGGGGCTACCCAGTTGTTGTGAAGCAGCGCCGCGGACAGATCGCCGCGCGGGTGCTGCGCGGCCAGGACCACGGGCCCCACCATCAGGGCCTGGATATGAGGGGCGTCCGGGAAGCGATCGACGCGGAGCGGCATTGGCAGGCTAAGGCTGATCCGGTCGCCCGCCTTCCACGCCCGCGAAATCCGCAGATACCCTCCCGGATCGGCGCTTGCCTCCAACACTTTACCGTTGACGCGCACCTTCGCGTCGCCGGTCGTCCAGCCTGGAATGCGAATATGGATCGGCCATTCGCCGCCGGGCGCCGCCTCTACCGTCAGCGTGGTTTCACCCGCTTTCGGGAAGGCCGTCACCTGGCGGAGGCGAACGCCACGCTCCGACCAGTCCAGGGCGGACGCGATGAAGAGATTGACGTAAAGCCCCTTGTCGTCGTGATAGTAGATGGTGTCGCCGAGCTTGGAAAACTCTTCGGTGGCCGAGCCGTTACAGCACCAGAAGGTGCTGTCGTCCGTCCCCAGCGACTTCCAGGTGCCGGGCGCCAGCGACAGGAAGTAGGTCGTCTGGCCGGTCTCAGGCTCTATGGTGCCGAGCCGATGGTTGACCAGGTTGCGCTCGTAATAGTCCATGTACCGCGTGTCCGGCTGCTGGGCGAACAACTGGCGCGTAAGCTTGAGCATATTGTAGGAGCAGCAGCATTCCTGATGGAACGGCACCTGCTTCCATTCCTCGGCGAGCTTGTAGGGCTCGGTCTTCCAATGCTCGCTATTGCTGGACCCGCCTGTCGCGTAGGTACGGGACGTCGTTACCGTGTCCCAGAAAAATTCGGCGATCTCGCGATAACGCAGGTCTCCGGAGACTTCGTAACGCTGCATCGCGCCGATGACCTGGGGGACGTGGGTATTCATATGCAGCCCGCGCAAGGCATCGAACCGCGCCGCCAACGGCGTGAACAGCCGTTCCTTATTGAACCGGTCGCCCGTCGCGATCCAGCGCTGGTCTTTCGTTACCGCCGCCAGCTGATAGAAGAGATCGTTCATTCCCCCGAATTCTTCATCGAGGATTGCCTGCATATGCGAAGGCGTGCGGGCGGCGGTCCATGCATCGACCCATTCCGCCATTGCCGTGACAACCTGGAGCGCCTGCGCGTTGCCCGCGTGTACGTGCATGTCGAGCAAACCCGCCATGATCTTGTGGTAGGTATAGAAGGGCGCCCAAACCGGTTGGCGGGCATCGAGCCGGACGAATAGGCTCTGCGGGAATGCGCTCAGATATCCTTTCTGATTCAAGGCCGCCTGGCATTCGGCCAGGCTTTTGACGAGGTAATCGCCCCGTGTCTTCAGTTCGCCATCACCACGGCTGGCGAAAGCGAGCGCACATGCGGAAATGTAGTGGCCGGTGAAATGTCCGCGCAGTTCGCAGTCCGGCGCCTCCCATCCGCCATACGGCTGCGCTGTCGACGGCAGGCCGGCATTTATCCTGAAGCTGTGCAGCAGCCGATCGGGCGAAATGCGCAACATGAAGGCGCGATTCCAGGTCTCCGTATCCTTGAACGGCCCGTCGCCAAGCCGCACCTGATCGAGACGGAAAGGCAGCAGACGCGGACGGACTTCGCGAAGCGCAGGTGAGGCGCCGGCCGCTGGCGCGGCACGTGAAATCCCGAACGACGCCCCGAACGACGCAATGAATGCACTGGTTGTTGCCAGGAGAAATTGCCTTCGGTTCGATTTCGCCGGGTCGATCATTCGATGCTCCTGTCGCTTTGCATGCCGGACGATCGCAGACGACTTTAACCAAGCACGATGCATCTGCCTTTTGTGCGTTGATACCAACTTAGTCGGCATTTACAAGATGTGGTGAAATTAAATTTTACCTGTGAAAATAAATCTAATGTTGCTTGCGCCCTGCGTTCGGATTTCGGCCTGATCCAGGCACAAACCCTTGCAAAACATCCAAGAGTTCCGTCGCATCGATCAATCTTGTCCTATGCGGAGCACGTCCGGGCCCTAGCCGGCCTCGCTGTCAAGGGACCGTATTGTCCTGCTGGCACATTGGCGAAGATTGCATTGCGCCAAGTGCGGTGACGGAAGCGATGCCGCCCACTGCATAAGAATGCGCCGAAAGCAGACAATAGTGGCCATCTGAAAGCTTGCCTCGTCTCGGCAAAATAGTACAGATACGATCATATTCAGGCATGATCGATCGTGGGGCCGGAAAGTTCGTGGCAGCATACCGAATTACACGACGCGATGCAGGCAAACTAATGATCGCCGCAGGTCTGACGGCCAGCAGTGCCCAGGCGGCCGGTTCCATAAAATGCAGTCTGCGCATCGAACGGGCCACCATTGAATGGCAGGTCAGTCCCACAGCACTCGATAAGGCGCAGCCGCGCCTGCATTGGTCGCTGGGTGCGCTCGACCCGAAAGCGCGTAATCTGCGCCAGACCGCCCATCGTACGCGTGTCCTGACAGCCATCGGGCGGAAGATTGTCTTCGACAGCGGCTGGATCGATGGCGCCAGGCAGAATTTTCAGCCGGAAGCCCCCCTGCGGCTGATGAGCCAGACACCCTACCTTTGGCAGCTGGAAGTCCGGGATCAGGACGGTGTAGTGGCGCCGGCTCATGAGCAGCGCTTCGCCACCGGTATTCTTGCGCCGGACGACCGCATGGCGCAGTGGATTGCCTTTGAGCCGGATGCCGATGATCGTCGTCGCGCGATCGAAGGTCGCTCGCTGCCAAAAGACAAGCCGAAGCCATTACCCGTGTTCCGGAAGACCTTTACGTCTGCCGACAGGCCGGTGTTTGCGCATCTGGCTGTTATCGGCCTGGGGCAATATCAGCTGTGGCTCAATGGCCGCCATGTCCCGCCTCCGGGGCTGAATGGCGGCTGGACTGACTTTGATCGCCGCGTCCTTTACGACGCTTATGATGTCACCAGGCTTATAGGGAGTGGCGCGCAGACGATTGGCATTGCCCTGGGCAACGGCTTTTTCAATGTCGAGGCGGTTAACGGCCGTTACACCAAGCTCAACGGTCGGTTCGGTGAGCCGAAGCTGTGGCTGCAACTCACCTTGCTTTATCGCGATGGCCGCCGCGAAACCATTGTCAGCGACAGCAACTGGCAGGCGCGCATCGGTGGAACAACCTATTCCTCGATCTTCGGCGGCGAAGATTTCGACGCCCGTCGCGACGATGGACGCTTTGGGCCGGATGAGGACTGGCGTCCCGCTGTGACCGTAGCTGGTCCCGGCGGCGTGCTTCAGGCCGCAAGCTTTTCGCCGGCGGTCGATACGCTGACGCGCACGCCCAAAGCGGTGCACAAGCTGG
>CBIHPL010000377.1:0-4104 GCA_966212005.1 uncultured Asticcacaulis sp. | reverse complement strand
GGCACCAGCTCAGTCATGATGTCGATCGGCGCGCCGGTCGTGAAGGACCACTCGGTCGACTTCACCGGCGATATCCCGGTCCAGAAGTACACGGTGTGGGACGGCAACCCGGTCTATAAGACCAATGGGGCGGGCCAATTGGTCAATGCGGCCAATGTCGTCATCGTCGATGCCAACGGCAATTACCTGCCCGGCTTCTCGGCGGCTAACCGTGTCATCACCGGCTATCGCGGCAACAACAACGGCAAGCTGGATGTGGGTGATCTCGGCAGCCAGGTGGCGCGTATGGCCGTAAACAGCCAGGAACATAAGGTGGATGAGGCCAAGATCGACTTTACCTACGACTTCGACGGCGAAAGCCGCTTCGACGCCGGCCTCGACTTCATCAAGTCGCGCATGGAAACCACCACGGGCCAGACCTATCAGGCTTTAGGCGACTGGGGCATCGGCAATCCGGGCGACATCGCCCAGTACGCGCCGGGTCTGGTTGAAACCTATAACCTTGGGGAACTGTTCAGTGACTTCGCCCCGGGTCAGTCGGACATTGCCTTCCGCGGCAATGCGCTGGACATCTATACGGCGCTTGCCAAGTCGTCGCTGTACAACACGACCATCCCGACGGCGGCCATGACATCGAACAGCGTCGAAGAGCAGATCATGGCGGCCTACGGCCAGTTCACCATGAAGGGTGACTTCCTGGGCCGTCGCGCGACGGTCGTCGCCGGCCTGCGTTACGAAAAGACCGATGTCACGGCCTCGGCGCTGCAAAGCACGCCGGTCGCCATCCGCTGGACGGCCGACAACGACTTCACGGTCGACAGCAGTTCGGCGACTGTGGCACAGGAATATAAATCCGATTACGACCACTGGCTGCCGAACCTGGACATCTCGTGGGAAGCCATGGACGACGTGATCGTGCGGGCGTCGTTCTCAAAGACCATAGCGCGTCCGGCGTATATTAACCTGTATGCCACGACAACTCCGGGCACGCCGCCGCGTCCGACCGCCAACGGCACCAACCCGACGGCAATGCGCGGCAACCCCGCCCTGCTGCCGCTGGAATCGTCGAACATCGACCTCTCGGCCGAATGGTACTACGGCCGGGATAGCTATGTGTCGCTCGGCTTCTATAACAAGGACGTCAGCAATTTCGTCGGTACCGGCCGCATCCAGGCCAACCCGTTCGGCCTGCGCGACCCGTCTTCGGGCGCCGCCGGCTCACGCTCGGGTATCGCCAAGGACCTGCTGGCTGGCATCAACCAGTCGACGACCGACGTCAACCTGTTCACCATGACGGCCCTGTACGACCACTACCTGAAGACGGGCAGTTCGCCGACCGTCGCCCAGACCCAGGCGCGTAACGACTACGTCGCCAACCTGGACGGCTCCGGCAACCTGAACCAGACCTATGTCGACCAGGTGCTGAAGGCGTACGATCTGGTGGCCGACGCCAATGACCCGCTGTTCGTGTTCGAGACCAACATCCCGGTCAACAACAAGACGGCCAACCTGCACGGCTTCGAAGCGGCCTTCCAGCACTTCTTCGGCGATACGGGCTTCGGCCTTTCCGGCAGCCTGACGACGGTCAACGGCGATATCGGCTTCGACAACTCGGCGCCTTCGGGCACGCAGCAATTCCCGCTGCTCGGCCTGTCGAACACCTATAACCTGACTGCCATCTACGACAAGGGCGCATGGTCGGGCCGCGTGTCCTACAACTGGCGCGACGAGTTCATCTCGGCGACCAACGTAGGCGCTCAGGGTGATCCGCAGTACACCGAAGCGTTCGGCACGATCGACGCCTCGCTGAACTATCAGATCACCGATAGCCTCCAGGCAACCTTCGAAGGCCTGAACCTCAACAAGGCGCACATCCGTATCTTTGGTCGCGACAAGACCAATATTTACTTCGCGCAGGAACTTGACTCGCGTTACCAACTGGGTCTCCGCTACAAGTTCTAATCTTTGTGACGGCCTGGCCGTGACGAGAGAAGGCCGCGGTTCGCCGCGGCCTTTTTCTTACCAACATAGTGAAATCAAGGATTATATTATGAGCCAGGTCGTTCTGCTGGATAATGTCGAGCATCATGATTTGCGGCTGATAACCCGTTTTTCACCGGACTTCGGTGACACCGTGAATCTGGCCCTGGTTGTGCCGACCGAATTTGCCGAGGTCCAGCGCGAATATCCAATCCTGTTCCGCCGTTCGGACGACGGTGGCTTCCAGGCCTTTGCCCTTTTGGGCTTTGAAAAAGACGAAAATCTCTATCTCGACGAGACGGGATGGCACGCGCACTATATTCCGGCCATGCAGGCGCGCGGCCCTTTCCGTATCGGCTTTCGCCAGGACGGCCAGGGCGGCCGCGGCGAGCCGATGATCATGGTCGACCTCGGCCATCCACGGATCAGCCGAACCGAGGGCGATGCCCTGTTCCTGCCGCATGGCGGCAACGCGCCGGCTTTCGAACGCGTCGTGGAAACGCTGAGGACGCTGCATACCGGCGTGGAGGCCAGCAACGCCATGTTTGCCGCCTTTGCCGAGGCCGGGCTACTTGCGCCCGTCGAGATCAATATCGCGTTTGATGAAACGGCGCGCTACACCTTGCCCGATTTCTTCTCCGTCAGTCAGGAGGCGTTGGCGCAGCTCAGCGGGGACGCCTTGCAGCGGTTGAACCAGTCGGGTTTCCTGGCGCTCGCCTTTTGCGTCGTTCTGTCGAAGGGCAACCTGGCCCGGCTGATCGACCTCAAGACCAAACGGCGCCAGAATTCGTAGTTCCGCGCATGACACTGACCCCACGCACAACGCACAGCCTGGTCGGCGTATCGCCTGATCAGGTGCCGTTCGACCAGTTGATGGCCGAACAGCGGCCCGTGGTCTTCAAGGGACTGGCGTCCGCCTGGCCGCTGGTGCGCGAAGGCCTGAGTTCGCCGGCCGCGGCGATGGCCTATCTCAAGACCTTCTACCAGGGACGGCCCGTCGTCGGCTTCACCGGAGAGCCCGATATCAAAGGCCGGTTTTTTTATAACGAAGAGGTCACCGCGCTCAACTTTCGTGCCGAGCGCGTACGGCTCGACGAAGTCCTGGAAAGGCTGGCGGCGCATATGGACGACCCTGCGCCTCCCTCCTTCTATATCGGTTCGACCGACCTTGACCTATACCTCCCAGGCTTGCGCGAACAGAACAGCCTGGCGCTGAACCATCCCATGTTCACGTCGCAGCCGTACCTGGCCAGTATCTGGATCGGCAACCGGACGACAGCGACGGCGCACCACGACATGTCGCACAATATCGCTGTTTGCGTGGCCGGGCGGAGACGTTTCACCCTGTTTCCGCCTGAGCAGGTCCACAACCTCTATCCGGGGCCGCTTGATCCGACGCCCGGCGGCCAGGTGGTCAGCATGGTCGATTTCCGCGATCCGGACTATGATCGCTACCCGCGCTTTCGCGACGCTGTGGCCAATGCTCAGGTCGCCGAGCTGGAGCCCGGCGATGTGCTCTTCTATCCCGCCCTGTGGTGGCACCATGTCGAGGCGCTGGAAGCTTTCAACATCCTGGTCAATTACTGGTGGAACACGGCGCCGGCCTATATGGACACGCCACAGAACACGCTTTTGCACGGCATACTGTCGCTGCGCGACCGTCCTGACGCCGAAAAGCAGGCCTGGCGGGCGATGTTCGACTACTACATCTTCGGCCCTGCCGACCTGGCCGGTGCGCACTTGCCGGAACCGGCGCGCGGCCTTTTGGGGCCGCTTGACGACATGAAGGCAAGGCGGCTTCGCGCCAAGCTGTTGAACAAGCTGAACAGATAAAGATTATACGGGGAGTCCAAAATGAGCGAACAGGCCGTGAAGAAGGTCGTCATTGCCGGCGGCGGCACGGCTGGCTGGTGCGCGGCGGCAGCATTGAGCAAGCTCCTTGGGCCGTTGCTCGACATCACCCTCGTGGAATCCGAAGAGATCGGCATTGTCGGGGTGGGCGAAGCCACGATCCCGACCTGCCGGACCTTCCATCACCTGCTGGGCATAGACGAACGTGAATTCCTGCGCGCCACCAACGGCACCTTCAAGCTGGCCATCGCCTTCGAAGACTGGGCGCGCAAG
>CBIHPL010000376.1:0-4105 GCA_966212005.1 uncultured Asticcacaulis sp. | reverse complement strand
CCGCGTGGCGGGTTACGTCGCGCTGATGACCGACCAGTACCCGCCGTTCCGCCTCGACATGGGACCGCACGAGCCGCCGAACGCGCTGGTCATGAGCAGCCAGGCGGGCGGCCCACCGGCGGTGCCGAACCCGGCCGTGGGGCCGGCGTCCTCCGGGTCCCCCGGGCAGGCCGGGCCAGCCCCCCAGGGTGCGCCGCCGCAGGTCCCGGGACCCCCCCAGCAGCCGGGGGCCCGGCCCGCCGCCTGTTTCGCCCCCCACGGGGGGGGGGTGCCCTGGGGTATATTGCGGGGGTGGGTCGCGCGGCGCAGGAAGTCGGGAAACTCCACTTCCACCGTGTCGGCATGGAGCACCATGTCGATGGTGTCCTCCGGAGCAAAGACTTGCGGCCGAACCCACGACAGCCGGGAGGCCTGGACCAGGACATCTTTTGCACCGGGGCAGGTGCCGATATCGGTCTCCACCCAATCGAGCTTGTCGCCATCAAGCGCCTTGGCGATTTCCGCCGGCTTTTCGGTTTTATTTTCGGCAATGCGCGCGATCAGGGCGCTACCGGCGTGGCGGGGGCGGCTTGCGGCTAAATAGCCTGGCGCGCGGACCATCCGCGCCCGGAATTCCGAATGGCAGTCTTTGCCGCTTTTATCCGTACAGCCGTCGCGGATGGCGATGGAATAGACCGGCCAGCCATAGTCGTCGCCGGTATAACTGATCCGGGCGAGGTCACGGCCCCTCGGTTCGTCCGGGAAAAAGCGCGCGGGATCAAAGGCGAGCTTGGCTACAACCTCATGCACGACCTTGACGTGGGCGTAGTGCGCCTCCTGGTCTTCGGAAGCGCCCGCGGCGGCCAGAAGTACAGCAGCGATGTATGTGATCATGTCGTTTCCCCCTCAGTTTGCACCTGTCTACCATAAATCAGTCCTGTGCATACTCCGCCAGCAACCTTTGAAGCCGCTCCCCTTCGGGCTTCTGGAAGCGGAAATAGCGCACGGCATGAATAGCCGCCGACAGCAGAAGTGCACCGCCGAACATTGCAGAGCCCTGCAAGACATGGCGCCATTCCATCTTGCCGACACTGTAAAGCTGCCAGACCGACACGGTCAGCGCGGCGGCAAAGACCAGCAGAGCCACACCCATCATCCGCGTGCGCGCCTGCGCCGTCCGGTTCTCATCTATCAAGGCACTGAGCGCTTCGGGCATGGAGGCGGCGTCGGGAAAGGCCTGCGTGTGCTGCCTTTGCCGTGCCTGAGCCCAAAGAAAGGCCAGCCAGGATATGGCCAGGAGGACGACGATGCCCCATTCCTTTGTCAGGTCGGCGATCTTTCCCGCGATGACGGCGTAAGCAACAGCGCCGGTCCATATGACCAAGGCCAGACCGATCAGCCCCATGCCGTTGGCAAATGCATTGCGGCGGTGTTTGAGCGTTTTCATTGTCGTCTCCAGAACATAGGTCTCGGCCACGGTGGCACGGTCATTGGCTTCGGATCGCCACAGTCTTTCCAGGGTCTCAAAATCCATCGGACATCTCTCCAACGATCGTGGTCAGGCGCGCGCGGGCCCGGCTCAGGCGGGCACCGATATTGCTTTCGCTCAAGCCGTGCAGGGCGGACATGTCGGCGTAGGACACACCGTCCAGCGACAGCAGCATCAGCGATCGATCGACCGGCGGCAGGTCACGGATGGCGGCGTAGAGGATTTCAAGCCGGTCATCCGCGGCGGGCTCCGGGACATCCGGCACATCTCCCTGCAATAGCGGAAACCTGAGCCAGCGTAAGGCTTGGCGCCGTTTCCATGTCAGTGCGCGATTGTGGGCGACGCGATAGACGAAGGTGGCGGGGGACGCGTCACCGCGAAAGGCGGGACGCGCCTTCCACAGGGTGATCAGCAGTTCCTGCATCAGGTCGTGCCGGTCGGCGGGCGCGGCGAAGGCGCGGCTGATACGCGTCAGCCGGCCGATATGCGGCTCGATCCATTCAGCGAAGTCGTCATCCCCCGCCACGGAATTACGGTGCGGTTCGTTCGGCCGCCGCTTCGCGCTTCAGCCGCAGAGCGTCGCGGTTGTTGCTTTCGAACGCGCCGCTCGACAGGCCAAGGGCGATGCCGGCAATCGCCAGGGCCAATGCCCCGGCCAGTACCGGCCAGAAATGTTCGCGCTTCAGAAACAGACCCAGCATCGCATTCTCCTTTGTGTTGGTGTCGGGAGATTAGACGCCGCGGGCAGACCGATCCTTACACGCCGTCACACAAAAACATCGAGCGCCAGCACGGCCGCCAGTCCCACCACGCCAACCAACCCTTCCATCAGGGTCCACGTCCTGAGCGTATCCTTGATCGAGAGGCCGAAATACTCCTTGAACATCCAGAAGCCGGAGTCGTTGACGTGACTGAACATCAGCGAGCCGGCGCCGATCGCCAGCACCATCAGGTTCGGATCGACACCCGAAGCGGCGACCAGCGGCGCGACCAGCCCCGCCGCTGTCAGGCCAGCGACGGTCGCCGAGCCCAGCGACACGCGGATGATGCCGGCGATCAGCCAGCCGAGCACCAGCGGCGGCACGGGAACGGCTTGCAGGAGCGTGCCCATCTGGGCGCTGACGCCGCTGTCGATAAAGACCTGCTTGAGCGCACCGGCGCCGGCGATGATCAAAAGGATCGGCGCGATCTCGCGCAGTGCTCCGCCCGAGCTTTCCATGAGCTTGCGGAACCCAGTGCCGCGTGCTGTGCCCAGGCTGATGCTGGCGACGACAAGGGCGATCAGAAGCACCAGGATCGGATGGCTGATGAAGTTGACGAGCGGCTTGTAATCGGCAGGCACGGTTCCCGAAAAATTGAGCGCTGTCGCGCCGGCCAGCAGGACGACCGGCAACAGAGCCGTGGCGAAGGCGTTGAAGGCCCCGGGCAATTCGTCTTCGGCCTTTGGGGGCGCCAGGAAGAGGTCGGGCGGATTGGCGGTGACTCCCTTGACCGTCATGGCGAAGACCGGGCCTGCGACCAGCAGTGTCGGCACGCCGACGATCAGGCCGTAGATCAGCGTCACGCCGATGTCGGCGCCGAACATCGGCACGATGGCCGTGGGCGAGGGATGAGGCGGCAGGAAGCCGTGGGCGATCGACAGGCCGGCCATCAGGGGCACGGCCAGCCAGACCAGTGACTTGCCCGACTGACGCATCAGCGAAAAGATCAGCGGCACCATCAGCACGAAGCCGACATTGTAGAAGAGGGGGATGCCGACGATGAAGCCGGTCAGCGCCAGGGCCAGGCTCATGCGCGATGCGCCGAACACGCCGATCAGCACCGATGCGATCTTTTGCGCCGCGCCCGAGTCGGCGATCAGGCGGCCGAATATGGCGCCCAGTGCCAGAAGGATGGCCAGAGACCCCAGCATGTCGCCAATGCCTTTTTCGACCGATTTCGGGATGGCGTCGAGCGGCATGCCCAGCATCAGGGCGGCGGCGATGGCGGCAATGACGAAGGCCAGCAGCGGCTGAACCTTGCCCCATGCGATCATGACCACAAGGCCAAGAACGGAAATGGCGACGGCAGTCAATGCCCACGCTGGATCGGCGGCGGAAAGCTCCGGCATGATAGTCCTCCCTCACGCGGGTCTTCTTATACCGCCCGCCAGTGTTTGATATGAACCTATGCGAGAACAATGGCTTGCGCAACGCCCGTAGTGTGACCGCTCACACCCTCGCAAGAATAATATGGTGCATTTTCCGTTCACTCTTTTGCACCATTGACATATTGGCCAATTGATTTTAGCTGGAGAGGTAAAGTGAAGTGCATTCCAGTAGCTTTTCGTAAAATCCAATCTCATAACATTGTAGTTAAAACCAGAATTGGTCGGCCCAACGTCGGGGACCATTCCATTTGTTTTGTCAAAATTCCTAGTTCTGAACATTGGGTGCGTCAATAATGACGTCCCGACAATGTCTCATTGCGTCAACATCACAGCTTTTACTTACGGATGACATGGCCGTTGCTGTGCCGTGTGGCGCATTGTTGCGTGCGATCCTCCTCAACAACGTTTCCCTTAACAGGAGAGAAACATAATGGCTGTTTACAACGGCACGAGCGCCAACAAAATCTATGCCGGCACCACCGGCAACG
>CBIHPL010000375.1:0-4105 GCA_966212005.1 uncultured Asticcacaulis sp. | reverse complement strand
GTCGTCGCGCGCGGTTGCGGCCGGGCTGCACGCTCGCGGTCGCTGGTGACGGGCAGATCGGAGTGGCCGCCTTCGCAGGGGATGGCCGCCCAGTTGCCGGCGCCGTCCGGCGCCAGTGCCGCCAGACCCAGGCCGTGGTGCGGACCAAGCACGGCCATGACCTGTTCTTCCAGCGGCTCATCGCCACACAATTTCAGGCTTTCGTCCTTGCGCAGGCGCGGTATGGCCAGGGCACGCGCGACGAAATTGTTGACCAGGTTGACGCGCTGGATCGACAGCAGATGGCGAATGTCATCACGGCCAAGCGACAAGAGGCCTTTTTCCGGCAGCTGAATTGCCCCGTGCCGCTCCCAGCCGCGCGACGACAGGGCCGCGCCAATAAGTTTGGGCCGGTCATGCGCCGCCAGGAAGTCGACGACGGCTTCGTCGAAATCCTTCTTGCCGGTGCATGAATAGAGGGTTGCATCGCTGGGACGGCGGCCGGGCGTACCCAGGGCCAGTTTCATGTACGAACCGAACGAGAAGTCACACAGCAGAATGTGGTCCGTCATTGGCCGTTCCCGGAAAGATCGGAAGAATTAGAAAGATGATTTGGTAAACAAAGGCGACCGGAAAGAAAAGCCCAATCTTTGCAGGATGTAAGTTCTGGCCTGACAGGACCCGAACCTAATCGAACAGCGTCGCCAGTCCGATGACTTCCATGTCCGGCGCAAGCGTACGAAAGACAGGAATGTCACGGACATAATCGCTGAGGCGTCCCTTGTCCTGATAGCGCGCGATGAAGGCATCGGTGTCAAACAGATCCCCGATCATATCGAAATAGTCGCCTGTCAGATAGATTCCTCCGCGCGATCCGGTAATCAGCGCAACGTCAGACGCCATGACCGCAAGCCATCCCATGGACAGGCGCAGGACCTGAACGGCACGGTCGTCGCCGGTCACGGCCCGCGCCACGACCTCTTCCGGCCCGGGGGTCGAAGAGTCGTCGCCATCACGCGCCGCCAGGGCGCTCCAGATATCGACAAGGCCCGGGATCGAGATGACGCGTTCACGCGACACATGGCCATATTTGGCTGCGAGCCACTTGTAGACGTCGTATTCAAGCTGATTATCGACGGTCAGGTCCGAGTGACCGCCTTCGCACGGCATGGCGGTATAACCACCCATACCGTCCGGAGCCAGACTGGCCTGGCCAAGACCACTGTGCGAATTGATCAGCGTGATGACCTGCTCGGCCATTTCTTCGCCGCCGCAGATTTTTACACGCTCGTCCTGCCCCAGACGAGGAATGGCCAGAGCCTTGGCCACACAGTCATTCACCAGGTTCAGGCGTTGGACGCCCAGGAATTCGCGCATGTCCGCGCGTCCAACCTGAAACTTGTGGTTCGGCATGGCCATAACGCCATGCTGCTCCCAGCCCCCGGCAGAAATGGCCGCACCCTTCAGCGCCGGCTTGCCCTGCGCATCCAGAAAATCGCTGATCGCGGTCTTGAAATCATTCAGACTGTCGCAAGTGTAATGGGTCGTCTCGTCCGGCCGCCCTCCCCGGGGCGCCAAAGCAAGCTTCATATAGAGGCCGTTGCTGATGTCGCTCAGCAGAACTTGGTCAGCCATTGCCATACCTGATAAACCGTTCCCTAATTTATATGTTTTGTTTTTGTTTAACTACGAAAGGTTAATTTTGGGTACTTGATATTTGCCGCGCGTCGGGTCAATGACCACGCCAGCAAGGGTTTCACATGTCCGTTCAGGCCAAAATCTGTGGTATTTCCTCAATCGCCACCGCCAGTACGGCGATCGCGGAAAGCGCTGTCTATCTGGGCTTCATACACTTTGCCAAAAGCCCGCGCCATATAGAATTGGCGGCGATGGCCGAGTTGATGCAGGCCATCCGCAACGACGGGGCGACACAAAAGCTGGTCAGCGTCGTCGTCGATCCCGACAATGCGATGGTCGACGCGTTACGCGACGGCGTCAAGCCCGATCTTGTCCAGCTGCACGGCAAGGAAACGCCGGAGCGCGTCGCCTATGTGCGCCAGGCGATGGGCATACCGGTCATCAAGGCCCTCAGCGTCAGCGAAGCCGCTGACCTTGCCGCCGCCCAGGTCTTTGATTCCGTGGCCGATTATCTGCTGTTCGACGCCAGGCCGCCAAAAGACGCCGCTCTGCCGGGCGGGCTTGGCCTCAGCTTCGACTGGACTCTTCTGCATGGCTACAATGGTAAAAAGCCATGGTTTCTGGCCGGTGGCCTGACACCGGACAATGTCGCCGAAGCGATCCGCATAAGTGGTGCGCGCCTTGTCGATGTCTCCTCCGGGGTTGAATCCGCGCCCGGCGTAAAGGACCCCAATCTGATTTCGGGCTTCCTTCGTACTGTAAAAGCGCTATAACGCTGGCCTTTTTAGCGCCCAGGCGCCGCGAGCCCCCTCGCATGGGCTCGGGCGCGCGGGCGTGCCTGCCAAGTTGCACAGGGCAATTTGGAACTTTTTTAGAAGGACTTTTGTTCAGTGAACGACGCCGTTCTCCGCTCCAACGCCTATAGCCAGCCCGATGCAAAGGGCCGCTTTGGTGAATTCGGCGGTCTCTATGTGCCTGAGACCCTGATGCCCCTGGTGCTGGAACTGAACGAAGCCTGGCAAGTCGCGCGCAATGATCCGGCCTTCTGGGCCGAATACCATTCGCTGCTGAAGTTCTTTGTTGGCCGCCCCAGCCCGCTCTATTTCGCCGAGCGCCTGACCGAGCATTTCGGCGGAGCCAAGATCTATTTCAAGCGCGAAGAGCTGAACCACACCGGCGCGCACAAGATCAACAACTGCATCGGCCAGGTTCTGATGGCCAAGCGCATGGGCCGCACGCGCATCATCGCCGAAACCGGCGCGGGTCAGCACGGCGTGGCGTCTGCCACCGTCTGCGCGCGCTTCGACCTGCCGTGCATCGTCTATATGGGCGCGCTCGACGTTGAACGCCAAAAGCCGAACGTCTTCCGCATGAAGCTGCTCGGCACCGAGGTCGTGCCGGTCACCAACGGTAATGGCACGTTGAAGGACGCCATGAACGAGGCCCTGCGCGACTGGGTCACCAATGTGCACGACACCTACTACATGATCGGCACGGCCGCCGGCATGCACCCCTATCCGGAAATGGTCCGCGAATTCCAGACCGTCATCGGCAAGGAAACGCGCCAACAGATCCTGGAACTGGAAGGCCGCCTGCCCGATGCCGTCATCGCGGCCGTCGGCGGCGGATCGAACGCCATCGGCATGTTCCATCCGTTCATCGACGACGACAGCGTCAGGATCGTCGGCGTCGAAGCGGCCGGTCATGGCCTGGACGTCTATAACGGCCACGCCGCCTCGCTGAACGGCGGCCGGCCGGGCGTTCTGCACGGCAACCGCACATATCTGCTTCAGGACGACGACGGCCAGATTCTGGAAGGCCACTCGATCTCGGCCGGCCTCGACTATCCGGGCATCGGGCCTGAGCACGCCTATCTGTTCGACATCGGACGCGCCAAGTATGTCACAGCTACCGACCAGGATGCGCTTGAAGCCTTTGCCCTGACGTCCAAGCTGGAGGGCATCATTCCGGCGCTGGAATCGTCGCACGCCATCGCGCGCGTCGGCGACCTGGCCAAGGAGGTCGGCAAGGGCGGCATCGTCGTGCTCAACCTGTCGGGCCGTGGCGACAAGGACATCTTCACTGTTGCGAAAGCAATGGGCGAAACCATGGGGGGATTGTAACATGCCGGTTTCGCGCATCGACCAACGCTTTGCCGACCTGAAGGCACAGAACAAAGGCGCCTTCGTCGCCTACATCATGGCCGGCGACCCCGACCTTGAAACCTCTTTTGAGCTGCTAAAAGGCTTGCCGGCCGCCGGCGCCGACCTGATCGAGCTGGGCTTCCCCTTCTCCGATCCGATGGCGGAGGGCCCGACCATCCAGCGCGCCGCCGAACGGTCCTTGAAGAACGGCACCAAGATCAAAGACGTCTTCGAACTGGTCCGGCGCTTCCGTGAGATCGACCAGGACACGCCGATCATCCTGATGGGCTATATGAACCCGGTCGAATCGCGTGGCTATGTCAACTGGGCGGCGACCATGCGGG
>CBIHPL010000374.1:0-4119 GCA_966212005.1 uncultured Asticcacaulis sp. | reverse complement strand
TTACCTGATCCGCGCCAACTTCAACACAGTTGCCCGTAAATCGTCCGCCCTCCGCATGGCTTCGGGCGTTCGTCGCGGAAATCAGTACTATTTACTACTGATTTCATCTGGCTTGCTCCAGGGAGCAAGCCGGCGCTCCTCACTGTTACACCTTGATCGGCAAAGCCGTCCGGATATGCAGTTCCTTCAACTGCTTCTCCAGAGCCCCCGACGGCGCGCTCATCATCACGTCCTGGCCCTGCTGGTTCAGCGGGAAGGCAATAACTTCACGGATAGCCGTCTGGCCAGCCAGCAGCATGACGATGCGGTCGATGCCTGGTGCCAGGCCACCGTGCGGCGGCGCGCCGTACTTGAACGCGTTGAGCATGCCGCCAAACTGCGCCTCGACCACGTCGGCACCGTAGCCGGCGATCTCGAACGCCTTCAGCATGATCTCCTGCTTGTGGTTCCGGATCGCACCGGAACACAGCTCATAGCCGTTGCAGACGATGTCGTACTGATAGGCCAGGATCTCCAGCGGATCCTTGTTGAGCAGCGCGTCCATCTCCCCCTGCGGCATCGAGAACGGGTTGTGCGAGAAGTCGACCTTCTTTTCGTCCTCGTTCCATTCGAACATCGGGAAGTCGACGATCCAGCAGAACTTGAACTGGTCTTCGTCGACCAGGTTCAGGTCCGTGCCGACCTTGGTGCGCGCGAGACCCGCGAACTTGTAGAACACCTTCGGATCGCCGGCGGCGAAGAAGGCAGCGTCGCCCTGCCCCAGACCCAGCGACGTCATCAGAGCGGTCGTGGCGTCGGCGCCAAGGTTCTTGGCGATCGGGCCACCCCAGGCGCCCTGGTCTTCCGACCAGAAGATGTAGCCAAGGCCCGGCTGGCCTTCGCCCTGCGCCCACGAATTCATGCGGTCGCAGAAGGCGCGCGAACCGCCCTTCGGCGCCGGGATCGCCCAGACGGCGTTCGAGGCGGTCTCAAGGATACGGGCGAACAGGCCGAAACCGCCGCCGCGGAAGTGATCCGACACATCCTGCATCTCGATCGGATTGCGCAGGTCCGGCTTGTCCGAACCGTACTTGGCGATCGATTCCTTGTACGGAATGCGCACGAACGGATAGGACGACACGCGCTTGCCTTCGCCGAACTCGGTGAACAGGCCGTGCATGAGGGGCTCAATGGCCGCAAAGACGTCTTCCTGGGTGACGAAGCTCATCTCGACGTCGAGCTGATAGAATTCCAGGCTGCGGTCAGCGCGCAGGTCTTCGTCGCGGAAGCACGGCGCGATCTGGAAGTAACGGTCGAAGCCGGAAACCATCAACAGTTGCTTGAACTGCTGCGGCGCCTGCGGCAGCGCATAGAACTTTCCCGGGTGCAGACGCGATGGCACCAGGAAGTCGCGCGCGCCTTCGGGTGACGAAGCGGTAAGAATCGGCGTCTGGTACTCAAGGAAGCCTTGATCGACCATGCGGTTGCGGATCGACTGGATAACCTTGGAGCGCAGGACGATATTCTTGTGCAGCGTGTCTCGGCGCAGGTCGAGGAAACGGTTCTTGAGACGCAGCTCCTCCGGATAGTCGGGCTCGCCGAAGACCGGCAGCGGCAGTTCGGCCGCTTCCGACAGGACCTCTACATCATTGACGACAACTTCGATCGCACCGGTCGGCAGGTTGGCGTTTACGACGTCGGCGTCGCGCGCGACGACCGTGCCGTCGACGCGGATGACGCTTTCGGCGCGCAGGCGCTCGACCTTCCCAAAACCGGGAGACGACGGATTGAACACCAGTTGCGTCAGACCATAGTGGTCGCGCAGATCGATGAAGAGCAGACCGCCATGGTCGCGCTTGCGGTGGATCCAACCCGACAGGCGGACGGCCTGGCCGGCATCCGTTGCCCTGAGCGCGCCGCAGGTGTGTGAACGATAGATGTGCATGTATCGAAGTCCGTAGACAAAAGGCATGGAAAATCAGGCGGCGAAGGGCACATGTTGCGCCCTTCTTGTCAAGACGGAAAGCAATGCACCAACTGCATTTGACCAAGGGTAACGCCCTCCGCCGTGACGGATGACCGCCGTCGCGGCGGATGGCGCAGAACCGTGATCACGTTACACCGGTGACATGAACACGACGCAGCCGACCGATGCGCATATTCTGGTGCGCTGGAGTGACCTGGAAGCCGCCTGGCACATGCTGGCGGCGCCGGAAAAACAGGCTCAGGTGTCCGAAGTCCTGGCGGCCCTGAAGGCCGTGGGCGATAGCGCCGGACCGGAAAAGGCTGTGTTCACCATGATCGCGGCAACCGCATGGTTGACCGACGATAGGCCAGACCTGAGATAGGGACTGGCAGCCCTGTTGGGCTCACGGCAGAAGAGCCGGACGTGCTGGTGGGAGGGTGCGCTTCATGGCCGCACCGCTCGCGTCCGTCTCATCGGCCTGAAAGCCATCCGGGTGGCGCGCCGGGCTGTCTGAGGGGGCAGTCCGGCGGCTCGCACGTTTTCAGGCGTCAATGTTGATCCGGACCATGGTCTTCCGTCTTTGCATTGAACGGAAACGCGCCCTTTGGCGCGCTGCTCTTCGGACGGATACACAGCGACAGGATCATGGTGATGGCCAGGATAATCCCGGTGGCGCCCAGCGACCATTCAACCGGTATCTTGTAGATGTCGATCAGCAGCATCTTGGCGCCGATCAGGACCAGGACGAGAGCCAGGCCATAGGGCAGAAGGTGGAACTTCTCGTGGACGCCAGCCAGCAGGAAATACATGGCGCGCAACCCCAGAATCGCAAAGACGTTGGACGTCAGGACAATGAACGGGTCGGTCGTGATGGCGAAGATGGCAGGGATCGAGTCGACCGCGAAGACGACATCGACAATCCCGATCAGCAGGACCACGACCAGCAGGGGCGTCGCCACCGACTTTCCGTTCAGGCGCGTGAAGAACCGCTCACCGTCATAATTGGGTGAAATCCTGAAGCTGCGGCGCACCCATTTCAAGGCGGGATTGTTGTCGAGATCGGCCTCCTTGCCGGCCGCGAGCCACATCTTCAGGCCGGTGAAGACGAGAAAGGCGCCAAAGACGTACAGCACCCAATGGAATTCCGAAATCAGCCAGGCGCCAACGAGGATCAGTGCACCACGCAGGACCAATGCGGCCAGGATACCGATCATAAGTGCCCGCTTCTGGAACTCCGGCGGCACGGCGAAATAGGTGAACAGCATCAGGAAGACGAAGATGTTGTCGACCGCCAGCGCCTTTTCGACGAGATAGCCGGTAACGAACTCAAGCGCCTTGCCATTTGCCACGGTCCGGGCTGCCGGGTCGTCGCCCATGCCACCCAGATACCACCACAGGAAGGCGACGAAAACGAACGAAGCGGCGATCCAGACCAGGGTCCACAAAAAGGCCTCGCCGATGGAAACCTTATGGGCCCCCTGCTTGTTCATGGCAAAAAAATCGAGGATGAGGGCGAAGACGACGAACGCGCCGAACAGACCCCACAAGAGCGGTGTACCGATGGATATCATATGCTGATCCCTGACAGAGACGTGGTGACGGACGGATCCGTCCCTGGTCTTGCCGTTCCACGCATGACATTCGCGGACTGCAGTGCCGGGATTTGAACAATCCGTGCTGACGACACTGCGGGAACCTTTACGCGGCTCCGGCTACTCCCCTAGGGCTCAAGGACTAAATCAATAAACGCCTGCGGATGTCAATGTGGAAGCCAGGCTTTGCCGGACGAAGTGAACACCTACGTCCTCTGAAGATTATCCGAAGAAAATCAAATCGATTTCTGATGCCCCCTGCCCCACGCTTGCCCTTGGGCCGGGCAGTCTCGGGTGTCATCATGCGTAACGGTCGCTTGGCGCATCGTCAAAAGGACGGTCATCTCGCCGCATCTCACCATTCAGGCGCCGACGCCGCCGGGCAACGGGCGCTGGATACGGCGCGTGAATGGATGCGCAAGGCCGGAGCCTGGCTGTCCGGTATCGCTCAAGCTGCATGGCGCGACCTCAGGCGCCTGCCGCGTGCCGCGCAGTGGATCATTGTCGCCGCCGTCGTCCTGGTCGTTGCGGTGATCCTGTTTCTGGCGAATCCGAACTGGAACTGGGCGCGTGGATTTGTGT
>CBIHPL010000373.1:0-4129 GCA_966212005.1 uncultured Asticcacaulis sp. | reverse complement strand
CAGCGCCTACGTCGCCGCGGCCCAGCTCGTGGCTGTGACCGGCAATCTGACCCCGGCGGCTTTCGGCGCCACTGTCGAAACCTACGATCCGAACGCCAATTTCAAGCGCGTGAAGAACAAGGGCTGGACGCCGCTTGAGCCGGTCGTTCACGTCGTTGACAAGGCCGCGGCCGGTTTCCTGCCGGGCAGCAAGTAACCATCGGTCTTACGTGTCGATAGAGGGCGCGGATCGGAAACGATCTGCGCCCTTTTTGTTTGGTCACAGAAAATTAGCGGTTCACACGAATTTCGCGGCCCTGCTTGCCCGATAAGAGTTGAAAAAAAACGCGAATAAGTGTCCCCTGTCGCTGGCTTCAATTTCCGAACCCGATTCGCAGTAGATAAAGACAATGGCAGAACAATCCGCACACGAACCGACTATGGAGGAAATCCTCGCATCGATTCGCCGCATCATTTCGGAAGATGATGCGCCGGAAGATGCTGAAGCCAAGGCTGCGCCGGAACCGGCCGCTGCGGCGCCGGAACCTGAGCCCGAGCCGGAAGTCGAAGATGAACCTGAAGAAGACGTTCTGGAACTGACCGAGACCTACGAAGCGCCAAAGGGTGCGATATCGATCGGCGATATCGATGCCTATGAGCCCGAAGCAGAGGCTGCGTTCGAACCCGAACCTGAACCGGCCCCAGCACCCGCACCGGTTCCGAAACCAAAGGCTCCAGCCGCTGCCGGTGGGCTGGTCAGCGAGCGCACGGAATCTGTCGCGGCTTCGGCTTTCGGGTCGCTGACCGGCGCCCTGCTGGTGCCGAAAAGCGACCGTACCCTGGAAGACGTGACGCGCGACCTGCTGCGTCCGTTGTTACAGTCCTGGCTTGACGAAAACCTGCCGGCGATCGTCGAGGAGCAGGTCCGTCTCGAAGTCGAGCGTATTGCTCGCCAATCTCGCCGGTAATAGGCCGTTAGAACCTAGATTTCCCAACCCTCAGAGGTTAAGAGAGCGGCTCACATCAGTGCGCCGCTTTTTCTTATTGATCGATCATCATGCTTGAAAAGACTTTCGACCCGTCCGCCGTTGAACCCCGCCTGTATAAGATGTGGGAAGAGTCAGGCGCCTTTGCGCCAAGAGGCGAGGGCGAGCCCTTTTCGATCGTCATTCCGCCCCCCAATGTGACGGGCAGCCTGCACATCGGCCACGCCCTTAACAACACGCTGCAGGACGTGCTGACGCGATTCGAGCGCATGCGCGGCAAGGCGGCCCTGTGGCTGCCCGGTACGGACCACGCCGGCATCGCGACCCAGATGGTCGTCGAGCGTCAATTGGCGGCCAATGGCAATCTCGGCCGCCGCGACATGGGCCGCGACGCATTCGTCGCCAAGGTCTGGGAGTGGAAGGCCGAATCGGGCGGCACCATCGTGCGCCAGCTGCGCCGTCTGGGCGCCTCGTGCGACTGGTCGCGCGAACGCTTTACGCTGGACGACGGCCTGTCGGCGGCCGTGCGCAAGGTCTTCGTCAAGCTTCACAAGGACGGGTTGATGTACCGCGACAAGCGGTTGGTCAACTGGGATCCGCACTTCCAGACGGCCATCTCCGACCTGGAGGTCGAGCAGAAGGACGTCGATGGCGCCTATTATCATTTTGCCTATCCGCTGGCCGACGGTGTGACCTATCAGCACCCGGTCAAGGACGAAGGGGGCAATGAGACCTTTGAAACGCGCGACTATATCGTCGTCGCGACGACGCGGCCGGAAACCATGCTGGGTGATACCGGCGTGGCCGTTCATCCGGACGACGAGCGCTACAAGGGACTGGTCGGCAAGTTCGTCACCCTGCCGATCGTCGGCCGTCGTATTCCCATCGTCGCAGACGAATATGCGGATCCGGAAAAGGGCTCGGGCGCGGTCAAGATCACGCCGGCGCATGATTTCAACGACTTCATGGTCGGCAAGCGCGCCGGCCTCGAAGCGATCAACATCATGGACGCCTATGCGCGCCTGAACGACACTGTGCCGGAGCAGTATCGTGGCCTGGATCGTTTCATCGCACGCAAGGGCATCATCCAGGAGATGGAAGACCTCGGCCTGCTTAAAGCCATCGAAAAGACGCGCCACATGGTCCCGCACGGCGACCGTTCAGGTGTGGTCATCGAGCCCTATCTGACCGACCAGTGGTACGTGAACGCCGGTGAACTGGCCAAGGAAGCCATCAAGGCGGTCGAGGACGGCCGCACGGTGTTCGAGCCGAAGAACTGGGAAAAGACCTATTTCGAATGGATGCGCAATATCGAGCCGTGGTGCGTCTCGCGCCAGCTGTGGTGGGGCCATCGCATTCCGGCCTGGTACGGTCCGGACGGTCATGTCTTTGTCGCCATGAGCGAAGCGGAGGCGCAAGCTGAAGCTGCGGCCCATTACGGTAACGCCACCGAACTGACGCAGGACGAGGATGTGCTCGACACCTGGTTCTCGTCGGCACTTTGGCCGTTCTCGACCATGGGCTGGCCAGAGAACACCGAGGATCTCAAGCGCTTTTATCCGACTCATACCCTGATCACCGGCTTCGACATCATCTTCTTCTGGGTTGCCCGGATGATGATGATGGGCCTGCACTTCACGGGTGAGGCGCCGTTCAAGCGCGTCTTCATCAACGCCCTGGTCCGTGACGACAAGGGCCAGAAGATGTCGAAGTCCAAGGGCAACGTCATGGACCCGCTGGTCCTTGTCGACGAGTTTGGTGCCGACGCCCTGCGGTTTACGCTCACCGCCATGTCGGGGCAGGGGCGCGACATCAAGCTGGCGAAGCAACGCATTGAAGGCTATCGGAATTTTGGCACTAAGCTGTGGAATGCCACGCGCTTTTGCCAGATGAACGAGTGTCAGCGCGTGGACGGTTTCGATCCGTCGGCCGTCAAGCTGACCCTCAGCCGCTGGATCCGGGGCGAGGTCGCCAAGACCAATGCCGCCGTGACCGACGCGCTTGAGGCTTGCGCCTTCGATGATGCTGCCAATGCGCTTTACAAGTTCATCTGGAACGTCTTCTGCGACTGGTACTTGGAACTGGCCAAGCCGATCCTCAACGGCGATGACCAGGCCGCGACCGACGAAATCCGCGCCATGACGGCGTGGGTGCTCGACCAGGCGATGGTCATGCTGCATCCGGTCATGCCCTTCCTGACCGAGGAACTATGGCAGCAGACCGGCGGTGAAGGTATGCTGATGACGGCGACCTGGCCGGTGTTTGGTGCGGCAACCATTGACGCTACGGCCGACGAAGAGATCAACTGGCTGATCGATATGATCAGTGAAATCAGGTCCATACGCTCGGAAATGAATGTGCCGGGTTCGGCGCGCGTGCCCTTGAGCCTGTTTGGCGCCTCTGACGTCACGCGTCAGCGCCTCCTCGCCCACGAGGACGTGATCCTCTTCTTGGGGCGTGTGTCCGACGTCCGGGTGGCCGACAGCGCTCCCGCCGGCTCCGTACCATTCGTGGCAGGCGAGGCGACGGCGCACCTGGCCATTGCCGAGTTTATCGACATCAAGGCCGAGGAAGTGCGTCTGACCAAGGGCGTTGCTGATTTCGACAAGACGATCGACGGCGTCCGGCGCAAGCTCGACAATCCGGAATTCGTCCGCAAGGCGCCGGAAGAAGTTATCGAGGAAAATCGCGAACGTCTGTCCGAGGCCGAGAACGGCAAGGCAAAGCTGGCGGCGGCACTGGAACGGCTCAAATCCGTCCAGTAACCACCGCCGCGACGACTTCACGCATTGCCAGTCCTGGCTGCTGCACCCACGTCCTGACTTTGTGACGCCTTTGGCGCAAGGTCAGGACGGAGGCAGCGAACAGGATACCCGTGCAGAGCAGCAAGGCGTGTGGGATGGTGCCCAGGATTTGTATGCCGATAATGCCAATGAGGAATTCGGCAGCCATTCCACCGACAAACAGCCAGCTAAGAACGACAAAGCCCTGCCGGCTCAAACGCTGTGAGACCATGACGACAAGCGCGATGGCAGGATACAGCAGATAAAAGTCGAAATTGTGATAGCCGACGATCGCGCCCCAATTGCAGTCGAAGCGATTCTGGAAAAGGCAAAGACCGGTAAGATCGGCGCAGGCAAGATCTGTGTGTCCGAGGTGGAAGA
>CBIHPL010000372.1:0-4146 GCA_966212005.1 uncultured Asticcacaulis sp. | reverse complement strand
AGCGGGAAACGTCGCAGCAATTTTTCGCAGAAGGCGTGGATCGTCTGGATCTTCAGTCCGCCCGGCGTTTCCAGCGCCTTGGCGAACAGGGCGCGGGCATTGGCCAGGTCGCGCGGGTTTTCATCGATCGCCGCCAGGTCCTTGGCCAACGTGTCGTTATCGGCAACGGCCCAATGGCCCAGACGTTCGAACAGACGCGCCTGCATTTCGGCGGCTGCGGCCTTGGTATAGGTGACGCACAGGATGCGGTCGGGTTGGGCGCCGCGCAGCAACAGGCGCGCCACGCGGTTGACGAGGGTCGAGGTCTTGCCCGACCCGGCGTTGGCGGTGAGGAAGCACGACGCCTTGGGGTCGGCGGCGATATTTTGCGGATTGGGGATCATGCATCTCCCCCGTCTTCGCCACCGTCGCCCGCATCGTCTTCGCCGAGCACGTGCCATTCATAGAGCCGCGCCAGCTGATCGTAGTCGCCGCCGCGGTTTTTGAGGAACTGCGGCGCGATCCACGACCGGTAGCCCATGTCAGGGTCCATATAGATCTCAAGACGGCGCTTGAGACTCGTCAGAGCCGCCTCGGCCAGATCGGCATTGGGCACGCCTTTCTCATAGACGCCGCGCGGCGTCACCTGGTCGGAAGCGACGCGGACATACATCATATCGCCGACCTCCTTGCCCGAAATGCCTTTAAACCCACCGTGGCGGAGGATGGCCGCGGTCAGGGTCAGCTGAGGGTAAAAACCGGCAAGGACCTGTTTGAGCGAGGCCGGATAGCCGGTCTTGAAGTCGACGATATCGACGGCATCGTCGCGCACCTCCAACCGGTCGGCGCGCGCTTTGAGCGTAAACTTCCGGCCACGGACATTGAACGCGATCTCGCCCGCGCCTTCGATCAGAAGTTTCGGTTTCGCAGCCCGGCGCTCGGCTTCGAACTCGACATATTTGCGCGCCATGGTCGGCAACAGCGGCTTTTGCAGTTCCAGCTGCGCCGGTGAGTAGTGGGTGTTGGCCAGTTCGCTTTCCAGCAGGCCGGTCAGGCGGCGTACCCCCTCTTCACCCAGCGGCGTATCGTTTTCGACGAACTGTTCCAGGCTGGCATGGATGGCCGTCCCGCGCTGGCGCGCCTCTACGGGTTCGTTCGGCCTGTCCATGGTGCGCAGGCCCAGCACCTTCTTGGCGTAGATGGCGTAAGGGTCGCGGACAAAGACCTCGACCTCGGTGACCGACAGACTGTCCGGCCGCGCTTCCACGGGTGGCTTCGGGTCGGGCTGGCGCGCGGGGCGCAGCGAGGCCGGCTTGTCCTTCAGGCCGCAATCCAGCGCGCGCGACCAGTCCTGGACCTCGGTTCGTGTCGGGACGGTCTCGTGCGCGCCTTCGCACAGGGTCCTCAGCCGCCACAGCCAGCGCGACTGGACCTGCGGCTCGCCTTCGCGGCGGCGGCGCGTGATGAGATAGGCTTCGGGCGAGGCCGCCGCCTGCAAAAAATCATGTGCCGACAGGCCGACGCGCCGTTCGGGCGTCGGCAGGCCCAGCTTTTTACGCATCGGCCGCGACAGGAAGGGGTCGATGTCGGGCGCCTGCGGCCACACACCCTCTTCCAGTCCGGCAAGGATGATGCGGTCGGCCTTGATGATCCGGGCTTCGATTGCGCCCAGGATCTGCAGACGCGGGTGGGTATTGCCGCCGGTACGGACCTTGGCGTCACGCAGGATGTGGGTGAGGATGTCGGCGAATTCGCGCGGGCTGGCTATGCGATAGTCAGCACCTTCGTGCATCAGTTCGGCGATCAGTGACGAAGCCAGCGAACCCGCAGCGCCCGCCCACAAGGCGTCGGCATCGCGCGCCAGGCTTTGGGCCACGATCGAGAATAGCGTGAGAGAGGCGCCGAAATTGGTGAAGGGCTGATCCAGGATCGGCGTGATGGCGTCGCGATAGTCCGCCCACAGACCAATCGCATTTGGGTGTATCTTATCCGCCGCCTTAAGCCTTGCCTCGATCGTATCGAGGCCGTTAGGCCGCGCCCCCCTCAGACCGTATTTTTCGACGTCGCTCAGCGCCTGATCCTCGGCAAAACGACAGAGCGGGTTACGCCACAGGCTGAGCAGAAGCACCGGATCGTGGGGCTCGATCACCAGACCAACGAGGTCGTGAAGGAAACGGCCGGTCAGGCTACTGAACAACGGCTCGCCGCCCGAGGCATCGGCCACAAGGCCCCAGCGCGACAGACGCGCCGACACGCGCCGGGACAGGCTGAGGTCGGGCGTCACCAGGGCCACGGTCTTGTCGGGCGTTTCCAGCGCCTCACGCATCAGCAGGGCTATGACACTGGCGGCGTCTTCGTCGCGGGCGGTATCGATCTCGTACAGGCCCTCAAGCCCTTCCTTGATGGTGTGATCGCCCTCGTGTTTCAGAATGTCGATCTGCGCCAGCCAGTCCTTGGTTGCTTCCGCCGGGCGCAGGGCTTCGTTGAGCAGCCTGCGGCGTGACCGTGCCCGCCGGTCGTCACCGTCGCGCGACGCCGGCCACACCTGAACCTCGGCGCGCGGTACCTTGTGGCGGTCGATGAGGCGTTTCAGGGTCGATTGCGGATGCGACTCCTCGATCTGTTTCCAGGCATCCTCAGCCAGCGACAAATCCAGTCCCGGCAGCACGACGGCCCCCATACGCGCATTGGCGACGACATCGGCCATGTCGGCTGTCGATGGCGCCGATCCGGTTGTGCCGGCTAAAATGAGTGGTGTGCCGGGCGGATTGCCGCGCCATTGTTCGACCAGCCGGCGGATCAGCGCGACCTGGCGCTGGGACGGGTCCATGGCACCCAGAACCTGCAGTCTTCGCGGCCATTCTCGCACGGCGATTTCGAGAAAGCGCGCCGACAATTGCCAGTGCTCGGCCCAGGTACCGAGACTATACTGGTCTTCGCCTTCGTTGTGGACCAGGCGGTCGAGCTTGTCCTCGGCATCGATCTCTTCCAGCGCCAGCGAATCGAAGAAGCGCGCCAGGCTGTCGGCCAGTTCCAGAGCCAAACGGCCGGAGATGTTGGGAATGCCGGTATATTTTTCAGCGATCAGCCGCGCCAGTTCGAAACGCCGCCGCACAGGTGACAGGGCCGGCGGCAGATCCAACCCCAGGGCATCGAGATCGAACGGCGGCTCGCCTTCGTCGAGGTCACCGATGGCGCGGATCTGCGGCAACAAAAGCGGCTTGCCACGCGCCTGATGCGAAAAGGCCCGCGCCATGGCACGGGCGCCGCGCCGCGTCGGCATGAGGATGGTCGCCTGCTCCAGTTGGCCATCAAGGGCCCGACAGAGACCCAGGGCAAGATCGTCAAGAAAACAGCGGCCGGACGGGATGGTGAACCAGCGCGGCCCGGCCCGGCCAAAAATGTCGCTGGCCGGGTTCATACCCGCTCTCTGGCTACCTTCAGGCGCGCTTCGGCTGCATCGCGGGCATGAGGGTCGCCAACATGCATCCAGTCGCCGTCCATGACGGTTCCTTTCAGCCGGCCCTGCGGCGCCAGGTTACGCCACAGCTTCGACAGCGAAAAGGCGTCTTCGGCGACGTCGTCGACAATGCCCGGCCAGGTGATGTGCACACCCATATAGACATAGGGTGCGGACGGGGCGTCATTGCGGAAGGCCAGGCGACGGGCATCATCGGCAAAGAAATCACCCGCGCCGTCAAAGCCCATGGAACGGTTCATTTCGGCCAGCAACAGGGCTGCATCCATGCCGCCTTCGTTCCACAGCGCCGCCAGTTGCTTCAGCGCCTGGCCGTCTGTGCGCTCAAGCCAGACGCTGTCCGTATTGGCGATCCAGACAGGACTGTCACCCAGCAATGGCCGGGCGTGCTTCAGGCCGCCACCCGTTTCCAGCAGGGCGCCGCGTTCGTCCGAAATGACGATATCGAGGTCGCTTCGCATTTTCAGATGCGCTTCCAGCTTGTCGGCAAAGTAGTGGACATTGACGACAAACCGTTTCGCGCCAGCTTCTGCGAGGCGATCGAGCATATGGTCGATCAGGGTCTTGTCCCCGACCTCCACCAGCGCCTTTGGCCGGTCGTCGGTCAGGGGCCGCATGCGGGTCCCCAGACCCGCTGCCAGGACGAAGGCGGTTTCCGGGACGATCATGCCGCTTTAAGCCTGTCGGAG
>CBIHPL010000371.1:0-4196 GCA_966212005.1 uncultured Asticcacaulis sp. | reverse complement strand
GGCCTCTCGGTCACGTCTCCGTTGCGCGTTTGATTAGCCAATTCCGCTTTGAAACGCAACGCCGAAGGCGAAAATGTTCACAGGCCCAGTCGGCTCGCCCCGTCAAGACGGTGCCGCGCATCGATGTGCCCCTGCGCCGCAGACCATACAAACGCCACGACTTCATCGCGTATAGCGTCTGCATGACCATCCGCCATGCGATAACGGTCGACCTGAAGTTCGAAATAGGCGTTCAACTGGTCTTCGCCATCTTCTCCGAACAAGTCCTCCGGCGCCAAGGCCAGAGTAATGCTGGTCAGCGCGTTAACGGCGTTCACGCGGTCCACCGCCGCGTGACGATAGCGGTCGAGAATGCTGTGCAGCGTCGGCGCAAAGGCCGGTTCGTCGTCGGTTTCGATTGTGCTCATGGAGCCCTACGTTGCTGTTGACGTTAACGTAAGACTAGCCCGGCAATCATAAGAACGGCGTTCTGATCGCGGGCGTTTTTCGACAATTCCCGGCCAAACCCCGGAAAAACCTTAGGGCCGCCATAAAAAAGACCGGCTGTTAACCGGCCCCTAAATGCATTCGGTTATGCTGGGCACAGGACAGAAAGCCCTTAAAGCAGAGCCAGAATGAACGCCGCCGTACCTCCCGACAGGCTTGCCCAAGCCATCCTCGCCGATTCCACCGCCGACGCCGTGCTGCCGAAGACCGGCCGCGACCGCCGCGGCCCCTTCCGTCCAGAAAAGCTTTTGTCCGCCCGCCAGCGCGGCGATGGCGACATGTATGTCCGCCTGTTCCGCGCCGTGGACGGCGCCGCCGTCCTGCCCGCCGGCCTTTTGGCCGCGCCGCTCGGCGACGTCCTGCCGTTCGTCACCGGCGTGGCCTTCCTGGCCTGGGCGCTGCCCGCGCTTGGTCTCTATCGTTTTGGCCGCAGCGAAAGCCTGGTCGCTCATCTGGCCCGCCTGACCTGCGCCTTTGCAGCTTCGCTCGCGGCAGCCTACATGGCAAGCCTGCTCGCCCCTCATGCCGGCATACCCGCGCTTGTCCCCGGCTGGACAGGCCTCACCCTGTCGGTCGTGGCGGCGCTGCACATCGTCTGGTGGGGCTTCATCCGTCGCTGGCGACGCCTCGGCAAGCTGACGCCGTCAATCGTCATCGTCGGCGCGACCAGGCACGCGCACAAGCTGATTGAGGCCGCGAAGGCGCAAGGCGATGTCAATGTTCTGGGCATCTTCGATGATCGCCTGGCGCGCAATCCCGATGCGGTTGCCGGCGTGCCTGTACTTGGCGACGTCCAGGCCCTGCTCGGCCACAAAATCACCCCCTACGTCGACCAGATCGTGGTCGCGCTCGACACCACTGCCCGCGCCCGCGTCAAGGGCATCATCGAAAAACTGCGTGCCTTGCCGAACGAGGTTGCCCTGTTCGTCGACGTCGAAACCGACAAGGACGTGAAAACCGCATGGTCGCGCGTCGCCGACATGCCCCTGGCCCGCGTGTCAGGCGTGCCGAGCAACAGTCGCAAGGCCTTCGTCAAACGCGCCGCCGACATCGTCATCGGCGCTGTGGCTCTGGTCGTCTTCTCACCAATCATGCTGGTCGTCGCCGCCATGATCAAGATGGACAGCCCTGGCCCCATCTTCTTCCGCCAGCGCCGCCACGGTTTCAACAACGAAGCCATCATGGTCTGGAAGTTCCGGTCGATGTATACCCACCTGACCGACCACACCGCCGCTCAGCAGGTGACCAAGGGCGATCCGCGCGTCACCAGGATCGGCCGCTTCATCCGCAAGACCTCGATCGACGAACTGCCCCAGCTGTTCAACGTATTGATGGGCGAGATGTCGCTGGTCGGCCCCCGCCCGCACGCCATCGGGATGAAAACAGGTTCTGAGGAAAGCGCGCGACTGGTCGCCGAATATGCCTGGCGCCACCGCATGAAGCCGGGCGTTACCGGCTGGGCCGCCATCCATGGCTCACGCGGGCCGATGGACACGCCCGAAGACGTCAAGCGCCGCATCGCCCTGGATGTCGAATATATAGAGCGTCAGTCGCTGTGGCTTGACCTGCGCATCATGGCAATGACAATTCCCTGCCTGCTTGGCGACGCCAAGACGGTGCGTTGATTATGCCGGAAGCTTCCTTCGCACGCCTTTGCGACGTGCGGACACGCTTGTAATCAAGGATAGTTTCGCATATGTTTTTCAAAGGCTTGTGGGGATATCTTCCTGCGAATATTTTGCAGGGTGTCGTCGGTTTCGCGACCCTCATGGCCTTCACGCGCCTGCTGACTCCGGAAGAGTACGGCCAGTACGCACTGGCGCTTGGCGTCACGACACTGGCCCAGACCGTCTTCTTCACCTGGATCGAAGCCGCTATGGCGCGCTTCTACATCGCCGAGTCGCGCGACAATCCGCAAGCCCCTCAACTCTACGGCACGCTGTGGCGCCTCTATGCCTGGGTGTTCGCCGTCTTTGCGTTGGCCTCGGCGCTGGGTCTGTGGCTGTGGCCGGGGAATGGAGCGCTCAAGCTGGCGGTCGGCTACGGTCTGGCAACAACCGTGTTCAAGTCGCTGATCAAGGCGGTGCAGGAACAACGCCGCGCCGAGGGCCGGGTCGGCAACGCCTCAATGATCGACATGGCCCAGACGGCCGGTGGCTTTCTTATCGGCGTCATATGCGCACTGGCGGGGCTGGGCGGAGGATCACCGGTCCTGGGCGTTGGCCTGATCGCACTTTTGACCCTGCCGCTGTTCGCCCGCGAGGACCTTGGGCGAGCCGTCAGGGGCGTTTTCGATCCTGCCCGCGCCCGCGCCTACGCGCACTACGGCATTCCGGTATCGCTGAGCCTCATCCTGACACTGGCCCTGTACACCGTCGACCGCTTCCTGATCGCCGGCATCCTCGACGAATCCGAGGCCGGCGCCTATCACGCCGGCTACAGCCTCGCGTCGCGCATCCTCGACGTCCTTTTCATATGGCTGGGGGCGGCGGGTACGCCTGCCATGGTCCACGCACTGGAAACCGGCGGCACCGGGGCGTTGCGCGACAATGCCCGTCAACAGTTGAAAACCATGGCCTTCATCATGTTTCCCGCCACGGCGGGGTTAATCATGGTGGCGCCGGCCTTCGGAACGCTGATGATCGGCGAAGGCTTGCGCGACCGGGCGCTCAGCGTTACAGGCCTGATCAGCCTTGGCGCCCTGCTCTCGGGTCTGAACAGCTACTACTTCCTGCAGGCGTTTACACTCGCGAAAACGACGCGACTGCTGGTTGCCGCCATGGCGGTCCCGGCCGTCAGCAATATCGCGCTCAACCTGCTGCTTATTCCGCGCATGGGCCTGAATGGTGCGGCGCTGGCGACCGCCCTCAGCTTTGCGCTCGGCCTCTGCGCGTCATGGGGGCTCGGCCGCAAGGCGCTGGCCCTGCCCGTTCCGTGGCTCGACCTGTTCATGACTGCCGCCTGCGCCGTTTTCATGGTGGCCGTCGTGTCTCTGATTCCGCTGACGGGACAGCCGATCGACCTCGTCGTCCAGTCCGTATGCGGCGGCGCCGTCTATGCCGCACTGGCATGGCTCCTTGATCTCAACGATGTCCGGGAGCTGACGGATCGCATCTATCAACGATTGAGGGTAAAGGTTGCCGCATGACCGAGGCCTCGCCCTTCCGCAATACCGCCTTCGTTACAGCGATGCCGCGCCTGTCGGTACTGATACCGTTCTACAACGAAAGCCCCCTGGCGCTTTTGCAGGCCTTGCGGACGCGTGACCCTCACGACATTGAGGTCATACTGATCGATGACGGTTCAAACCGCCCGGACATCACCACCGAGGTCCGCGCCTTTATCGACGCCTCACCGCTGGCCTGCGAACTGATAACACTTGTCAGGAACCAGGGCCGGTCGCGCGGCCGTAACCGGCTGACCGAAGCAGCGCGCGGCGGGCATTTCCTGTTCCTTGATTCCGATATGCTGCCCGATGGTCCGGCCTTTCTCGATACCTGGCTGGACACGGCACGGCGCGATGCGGCCGTCGTGTTCGGCGGCTTTTCGCTTGACCAGGCGCCGTCCGACAGGGCGTTCGACGTCCACCGCGCCCTGGCCGGCCACAGCGATTGCCTGAGCGCCGCGGAGCGGTCCCTGATGCCGGAAAAGTACGTCTTTACGTCGAACCTTCTGATCCGGCGCGACGTCTTCGCCGCCGAAGGGCTGGA
>CBIHPL010000370.1:0-4198 GCA_966212005.1 uncultured Asticcacaulis sp. | reverse complement strand
AGTAGAGTACGAAAACAGCCCTAACAGAACTCTCCCCGGCCGAGTTTCGGCGACAGCTTACGAAATGCGGAAATTCTCGCCCGTTCCATGAACACCACCGCGACCACGCCTCAGTCGTAACGATGGGTATAGGGTCCGTGCCCCTGGTGCCCCCGGTCGGACTCGAACCGACACACCTTGCGGTACTCGATTTTGAGTCGAGCGCGTCTACCAATTCCACCACAGGGGCCTGAGGCTTCAGAGCGAGGGTTGATAATGGCTTTCGCACAGGCTGGCAAGCCCTAACACAACGATTCTAAGCCAGCATATTCCGCTTATGCGCCGGCAGAGTCTTGGTCGGTTTTGGCGGCGGGGGCGGTGGCGGAGGAGTAGGCTCCGGCGGCGGGGTTTCATCCGCCGAAGGCTGGGGCGCGGGTTCCGGCGCGGGCGTTGCGGCAGGCGCAGGCGCGGCCGCTGCCGCCACCTTGGCGGTCTTTTTCCCGGGCAGGATGATCGCGCGCGACGTTATAAACGCCTTGGCCTCGATCGGCTTGGGTGGAACGGTCGACAGTTCGCGCTGCGCCGCTTCGATCATGGCCAGGATCTTCACATTGCCCTTGTCGTCCTTGGCCTTCCAGAAATCGTCCAGCGCCTGCAAGGCCTTCCAGACGCGGTACTGGTGCTGGTCGGTCGCCAGCGGTACGGCCACCTTGGGCGTCGTGTCCACGGGGCCGGCGTCCTTCATCCCGTCCAGCGCGCCCTTCAGGTCGGTGTAAAGCTTGTACTGCTTGGACGACAGGTCGGTCACATAGCCCAGCCGGGCATTGAGGACTTCGGCGACTTCGCGCCCGCGCTCTATGATCACCGAGCCCGACGATTTCAGGGCGCGGTCGAGATACCAGCGCACGCTTTCATAAATCGCCCTGGCCGAAGCCTTGCGCTGGGCCACCAGCTTCTGGCGGCCATGGCGGCGGCCGAAATAGTCAGCAAGGAAGAACAGGCCGACCACGACCAGAAAAACGACGATCAACCCGATCAGCAGGCGCGCATCGAACGATGCTCCGTAATCGCCATAGCCGACGTCGGGCGGTGTATCGCTGAATGGTTCGTCGAAGCCTTCGCCGTGCCGCATGATCAGAAAACCTTTTTCCCGGGCGCGACAGGCCCTTCCTGCGGCGGCACCCAGGGCGGCGAGTCGGTCAGCTGCCGCTGGGCGGCGCGGTAGGATTCGGTCACCACCATCAGGTTCTTCCAGTAGTCGAACAGCTTTTGCACCGCGAACCAGATGGCGGTCCTGTGTTCTTCCGGAGTCATGCGCACGCGTTCGACCACGCCCGGCGCGGCCGGGGGGGCAGCCACGGGCTGGACCTGGCCGTCCGCGCCGATGGCGATGTTGATAAAGGTGCCGCCGTTCATCTGTGTGGGAGCGCCGGCGCCCTTGGCGACGTAGGGCTTCTTGTCCGTGCCTTCGACGGCGCTGTTCAACTGACCGGTAATCCTGGCCAGCGCATTGCTGAGTTCCAGGGTCTTGCCGAACTGCGCTTCGACGGCCGTCTTGGAATTGATAGCCAGCTGCGTCTGGTTGTCGCTGTTCGCCTTGGCGCCCGGCGACAGAAAGTGCATCACTGCCTTGGCGCGTTCGTCGATCGCGACGCCGCTGCCGACGCGGCGTTCGGCGCGCTTGAAAACGATGACCAGGGCGACCGTCAGCCCGATGATGAAAAGCACGCTAAGAAGCCAGAATATCCAGTCATGGCTTGGGGGCGCATCGGCGGGGAAATCGCTCAAGGCCGGCGAATCGAACCTGTCGTCCATATCGGGAGCCCCTCCTTTCCCTTAATCGCTGAACAGCGTTTCGCTTGACGGTCACAGGTTTCACCAAGGCAAAACCCCTGTCAATCAGGAAGGTTAACAGATTGCTTCGGCCTGTGCTACTCCGGTTCGCGCAAATGCCGAGCCATATCTCACCTTTTCCCCCGTCAGTGTGGCTTTCCGGCTGGCGGCTTCTGTTCTGGTTGCGATATTTAGCCGAAAACCGCTGCACACTTTCGGCATATCGCTTGGCTATTTGCCGTTCTGGGCCTTGATCGCCGCGTCTTCGACCCGGCGCAGCAGTGTCTTGAACTGGGACACTTCTTCCGGCGAAAATTCGGCCAGCATGATTTTTTCGTATTCGATGGCCGCGGGCGCGACGTCGGCGAACAGGCGCTCGCCCTCCGCCGTAAGGATCAGATGGTGCGACCGGCCGTCGTGTTCGTGCGGCGCGCGCGTGATCAGGCGGCGCTTGGCCAGCCCTTGCGCGGCGCGTGAGATGGTGACCTTGTCCATGCCGGCGCGCTTGACCAGGGCCTGCTGCGTCGACGGACCATCCTCGCGCAGGATGGTGATCAGGCGCCACTCAGGTATTTTGAGGCCATACAGGCTCTCATAGGCTGTCGAAATCAGCGTGCTCACGGCGTTGGACGCCACCGCCAGGCGGTAAGGCATGTATTCGTCGAGCGTAAGCGTACCTTGTGTCATGATCTGCAAATGTCCCAGCGTAGGGTATGAATGTCCCCGAGCCTGTACAATGGCGTGTACGCGCAGCAATGACAAATGAGTTATTGTTAAGGTATTGTCTATTCACGCTATATCTTCACCGATCGTATACCCGTTATCGCAGTGCGAAAAAATTTCGCCGGATACCGTTCGCAGTCGCGACAAGGACGGCAACTGCTGCTAAGGATCGGGGTATCGCAACAAACAAACGACGTGACCGTGGCCTATACACCGCCCCCCTACAAAGCCGATCAATTCGCAGGTCTCCCCGCCCCTCTGCGCTGGCTGCTGGAAGCGCCGCGCAAGCTGTACAACTGGATGATCAAGCTGGCCGGCGGCAAGCATGCCGAAAAGGGGCTGGCGTTCGTATCCTTCGCCGAAAGCTCGTTCTTCCCGATTCCGCCCGACGTCATGCTGATTCCCATGATCCTGGCCCAGCGTGACAAGGCGTACCGCTTCGCCTTGACCTGCACCATCGCATCGATCGTCGGCGCCCTGTTCGGCTACGCCATCGGCTATTTCCTCCAGCCCGTCGGCATGGCGATCCTGGGGGTGTTCGGCTACGACAAGAAGCTCGACAGTTTCCATGCCTTCATGGAACAGTGGGGCATGTGGGTCATCCTGGCCAAGGGGCTGACCCCCATACCCTTCAAGCTGGTGACCATCGCGTCCGGCCTGGCGAAGATGAACCTGGCGGTCTTCTTTATCAGTTGCGCGGTAACCCGCGGCGCGCGCTTCTTCCTGGTTGCCTGGGCGTGCAAGCGCTATGGCGCGGAAATCACGGAACTGATCGAAAAACGTTTCTATCTTGTCGGTACTATTGCCGTGGCACTGATCGTGCTAGGAATCATCGCACTCAAGTTCATTCCCCACTAAGCGGGACACTTAAAAGCGATACATGACGACCCTGAAATCCCGGATCGGCGGCACCAAGCTTGCCCTCGCCTTCAGCCGCTGGTGGAGCATCACCGCGCTGGTCGTCTCGCTGGCCATGCTGGCGACGGCATGGTCGTTTCAGCAGTTCGGGGAACTTCACCCCTGCCACCTGTGCCTTAAGCAGCGCGACATCTACTGGATGGCGGTCGGCGTTTCGCTGGTCGCCAGCGTCTGGGCGCTGTTCACGGGGGCCAAGGGGCCGCCGCGCGTCTTTTCCTTCGTCCTGTTCGCCATCTTCGCCACCGGCGCGGTCATGGCCGGTTATCACGCCGGCGTCGAATGGGACTGGTGGCGCGGGCCGCAAACCTGCACGTCCGACGGCACAGAGATCAGCATCGACCAGATGGCGGCCTTCCTGACGGGTGCGACGTCGAAACCACCCCAGTGCGACATCGCGGCATGGCGCATGTTCGGCCTGAGTATGGCAGGATATAATGCCATCCTCTCGGCCGTGCTGGCCACTTTAAGCCTCATCGCTTCGGTGCGTTTCCGGAAAGCACGGCCTTCGTACTACAGGAACTAATGCCATGGATCGTCCGCCTGTGCCTCCCCGCCCCGGTCACGGCGAAACGAAAAGCCGGCTCGCGGAAATCCTAAGGGTCGATCACGCCGGCGAGCTGGCGGCCGTGCACATCTATCGCGGTCAGGCAGCTGTCTTCGGCGGCACGAGGAACGACGCGCTGGCGCAACAGTTCAAGCACATGGAAGGCGAGGAACAGGTTCACCTCGACGCCTTCGAGACACA
>CBIHPL010000369.1:0-4210 GCA_966212005.1 uncultured Asticcacaulis sp. | reverse complement strand
TTCGACAATACGACGCCATGGTCCAACCTGGCGTGCGGCAACAATCCGACGGTCAATCTGGGCGGTACGCCCTGCCGCGGCGACGTGATCATCGGCACGGCCGCAGCCGTCAACGCGGCCAACTCGGCCTACTCCGCCTATCCGGGCTACGGTACAGGCTATACTGCCGGCGCCACCGGCACCGTCAATTACCAGGGTTCGGCGATCCCGCAGTCGCAACTGGCCAATTACCTTATGCCTGGCCCATACGGCTACATCACGGTCGACTGGGACAAGTTCACCGACGTCACCAAGTATTATCAGTTCCTGGCCGAAGCGCCGCCGACCGGCGGCTCGAACATCTCGTCGCCCCGCTCCTACCTGCGTGAAAAGGTCGAGGGCGCCTATATCCAGGTCAATGGCGACAAGGATATCGTCGGTCACCGGCTGCGCTACGACTTCGGGATCCGCGCCGTGACCACGACCCAGATCATCGGTGGCCAGAGCTCGTTCGCCGATCCGCGCAACACGTCGGCGACCGTCCCCGCCGATGGCGGCCGCTATCCGAACCTCGTCGTCTTCAGCTACACCAACACCAAGTACAAGAACTACCTGCCTTCGGCCAACTTCGCCCTGAACGTGACCGACAAGCTGATCGCGCGTCTCGCCGGGTCCACCACCATGACGCGCCCGAACCCGAGCAACATGCTTCCGGGCCTGGGCTTTGGCGATCCGTCTGCCTTCCAGGGAACGCTGGGCAATCCGTCCCTGACGCCGTATATTTCCAAGAACCTGGATTTCGGACTGGAATACTATACCGGCAAGGAAGGCTATGTCGCCTTGACTGCCTTCAACAAGAAGGTCGACGGCTTCACGACCCAGCTCAACACGACCTATCCCTTTGCCTACCTGGCCAATTTCGGCGTTACCTATGAGACGCTGGGCGCCACCCAGAAGACGGCAATCGACCTGCGCGGCGGCCCTGCCACCGCAACGGTCTCGCTGGCCCAGCAGGTCAATGTCGAAGGCCAGCTGGACATCAAGGGCCTGGAGTTCTCATGGGTCCAGCCGCTTGACCAGTGGTGGGACAGGCTGGAAGGCTTCGGCTTCTCGACCAACTATACCAAGATCGACCAGAAGGGCTCCGGCGCCGCGCCGGCGATCGCGCTGGGCGTGCCGGAAACGACCTGGAACTTCACGGGCTTCTATGAGCGGAACGGCTGGTCTATCCGCCTGTCGGACACCTATCGCGACGGTTCGCAGGCTTCCGGCACCAACCAGAACGGCATCCCCAATGCCGCCCTGTGGAACGAAAGCTATGAGCAGATGGACCTGTCCGCCAGCGTCGATCTGAAGGAAGCCTTCAACTTCGGGCACGACATGTCGGTCAACCTCAACATCACCAACCTAAATGACGCCACCATGCGTCAGAACTTCCAGTTCGATAGCGCGCCCAACTGGTACTACAAGCCGGGCACGACCTACATGCTGGGTGTTCGCGGCAAGTTCTGACACCTGTTGCAAACCCGTTCCTGACACCCTCTCTCGAGGCTGTTCAGGCAGGGCGCCCGCCGGTGACGCCTGTTCTCCTTGGGTGATGCATCTTTCCGGTGCATCACCCTTTTTTATGAGTACCTTCGACTCACAAGGGATATCGACATGCACTCCGCCAAGTCTTCCGCTCTCGCGATCATGACCGCCCTGGCGATGGCGGCAACGGCCAATGCAGCGGAGCGGTCGTCGCTCAATGACGGCTGGCGCTTTCATATCGGTGATCCCGAAGGCGCATCCGACAGGCTGCTCTACGACGTGCGCCCCGTGGTCGAAAAAAGCGCCGACGGCAAGGAAGCCGACGCCCGGCCGGACGCCGCCGTCAAGGTCGAGGCCGGCGTGCAAACCGTCCTCAAGCCCTGGATCCTGCCGACGGCCAACTGGCTCATCAAAGATCCCGGCAACCGCCATGTCCGCCCGGCGGGCGATCCGGGCAGCGATGTGCCATACGTGTCCGGCGCTTTCGATGACAGCGGGTGGCGTAAAGTTTCGCTTCCCCACGACTGGGCGATCGAAGGCCCGTTCCTGACCGACGGCCCCTATGGCGGCATGGGCCGGCTCAAGACCTGGGGAGCTGTCTGGTATCGCAGGACACTCGACATTCCCGCCGCCGATGCCGGCAAGTCCGTCTTCCTCGATATCGACGGCGCCATGTCCTACGCCACCGTGTGGCTGAACGGCCGGCTGGTCGGCGGCTGGCCCTATGGTTACGCGTCGTGGCGGGTTGACCTGACGCCCTACCTGAAGACCGGCGATAAAAACCAGCTGGCAATCCGGCTCGACAACCCGCCGGAGTCGGCGCGCTGGTACCCCGGTGCGGGCCTTTACCGCAATGTCTGGCTGACCACCGCCAACCCCGTTCATGTCGGCCAGTGGGGCACTTTTGTCACCACGCACGATGTATCGAAGGCCTCCGCTACCGTGGTGCTCGACGTCACCATCGACAATGACGGCGCGTCCGGCGCCGACGTGAGTGTGGCGTCAAAAATCTATGTCCTCAATGCCGACGGCAGCCGCGGTAAACAGGCGGTGGCCAGCATCGCCGCCGCTACGGCGCGCGTGCCGGCCAAGGGCAGGACGCAGTTGAAGGGCACAACGGTCCTGACCCATCCGCGCCTGTGGGGACCGCCGCCGTCTCAAACGCCCAACCGCTACGTCGCCGTTACGACCCTGTCTTCAAAAGGCAAGGTCGTCGACAGCTACGACACGCCCTTCGGTGTCCGCCAGGTCACCTTCGATCCCGACAAGGGAGTCTTCGTCAACGGTGAGCGCATTGAGCTGAAGGGCGTCAACAACCACCACGACCTTGGGGGCCTGGGTGCGGCGTTCAATGTCCGCGCCGCCGAACGCCAGCTGGAAATGCTGCACGAAATGGGCGCCAATGCCGTTCGCATGAGCCACAACCCGCCGGCGCCGGAACTGCTGGAACTGACCGACCGCATGGGCTTCCTGGTCATCGACGAGGTCTTCGATTCCTGGGAGCGCAAGAAGACCCCGCTCGATTTCCATCTCGTCTTCCCTGACTGGCATGAGCCGGACCTGCGCGCCATGCTCAGGCGCGACCGTAACCACCCGTCTGTCGTGATCTGGAGCGTCGGCAATGAGGTCGGTGAGCAATATACCGGCCAGGACGGCGCGGCGATCGCGCGGAAGCTGGTGGGCATCGTTCGCGAGGAAGACCCGACGCGCCCTGCGACCAACGCCATGAACTGGGCGCAGGCCGACATGCCGCTGCCGGCTGAGATGGACGTCATCAATCTCAACTACCAGGGCACCGGCATCCGCACCCTGCCCGGCAAGTTCCCGGCCTTCCGCAAAGCCTTTCCGGACAAGGTTATCATCACCAGCGAGAGTGCCTCGGCCTTGTCCAGCCGCGGCGAATATCAGTTCCCGGTTCCTGGCGTGTACAGCGCCGCAGTTCGTTCCGGCGTCGGTGGCGATCCGAAGACGAAGCAGGTCAGCGCCTATGAGCTGTTCGCGGCCGATTTCGGCAGCTCGGCCGACCGGTCGTGGGCGGCGCAGGACCAGAACCCCTATGTTGCCGGCGAGTTCGTCTGGACCGGTTTCGACTATATCGGCGAACCGACTCCATATTACGACGCCCGCAGTTCCTATTCGGGCATCATCGACCTGGCCGGCTTCAAAAAGGATCGCTTCTGGCTCTACCAATCGCGCTGGAAGCCTGATCTTCCGATGGCGCACATCCTGCCGCACTGGACCTGGCCGGGCCGCGAGGGCGAGGTGACGCCGGTGCACGTCTTCACCTCGGGCGACGAAGCCGAGCTGTTCATCAATGGCGTGTCGCAGGGCCGCAAAAAGAAAAACCCTTACGAATACCGCCTGCGCTGGGACTATGTCACCTATCAGCCGGGGACGGTTCGCGTCGTCACCTACAGGAACGGCAAGGAATGGGCGACGGACGAGGTGCGCACCACCGGCGCGCCGGCAAGACTGGACGCGACCGCCGACCGCACGACCGTCAGGGCGGACGGCAAGGACCTGTCCTTTGTGACCATCCGCATTGCCGACGCCGAAGGACTGACGGCGCCGCGTGCGAATAACCGCATCCGGTTCCGCGTCGAAGGTCCGGCCGACCTGGTCGCCACCGACAACGGCGACCCGACCAGCTTCGAGTCTTTCCAGTCGCCTGGACGCAACGCCTTCAACGGCCTGGCCCTGG
>CBIHPL010000368.1:0-4212 GCA_966212005.1 uncultured Asticcacaulis sp. | reverse complement strand
GGGAAAGCATCATCGCGTTCGCTGACACTGTCGAGCTGACCGGACAGGTCGATCAGACGTTTGGCCACCAGATGGACGACCTCGCCTTCCTTCTGGATCTGGCCAACGATCGCCACCATGCGCGCCGTCAGGATCAGCCGGCGCTGTTCCTCATAGATACGGCTCCAGATGACGGCATTGACGATGCCGGTCTCGTCCTCGATCGTCATGAAGGTGACGTTCTTGGCCGTGCCGGGCCTTTGCCGCACCAGCACCATGCCAGCCACCACCGCATCGGATTTGTCCTTCAGCGCATTGGCGGCGGTGCAGGTCAGGATGTTGCGTGAGGTCAATTCGCCGCGCAGGAAGGCCAGCGGATGCTTGCGCAGCGACAGGCCGACATGGCCATAGTCCTGCACGACCTCGTGACCGGCCGTCATCTGCCGGAGCGAGACAGTGGGTTCGTCCAGCTCGGGCGCCGCCATGGCCTCGAACAATGGCAGGGGTGTATCGCGCAACCCCTTCAGCGTCCACAGGGCGTCGCGGCGGGACTTGCCGAGCGCGGGAAGATAAGCATCGGCTTCGGCCAGCGGCAAAAGGCTCGATACCGGCAACCCGCTGCGCCGCCAGACATCGTCGATCGAACGGAAGGGCGTGTCCCGGGTGAGCACCAAGACAGCAGCATCACTATTGGCAAGGCTTTTGACCATGCGCAGTCCCAGCCGCACGGCGAACTGGCCCAGCGCGAGGCATTGACGCAGACCGGCCGCACCTCGACGCCGTGGTCGCGCGCATCGCGTACCAGCTGCGCCGGGGCATAGAAGCCCATGGGCTGGGAGTTCAAGAGCGCGCACAGAAAGACATCGGGATGGTGGCACTTCATCCACGATGAGGCATAGGCGATCATGGCGAAGGAAATGGCGTGGCTTTCCGGAAAGCCGTAGGATCCGAAACCTTCAAGCTGCTTGATCAGCCGCTCGGCGAATTGCGCCTCATAGCCCTTGTCCAACATGCCTTGCATCATCTTATCGCGGAAATTCTTGACCCCACCGGTGTGCTTGAAGGTCGCCAGGCTGCGTCGGACATGGTCGGCCTCATCGGGTGTAAAGCCGGCGCATATCACGGCCACCTGCATGGCGTGCTCCTGAAACAGCGGCACGCCATAGGTGCGACCTAGGATCTCCTTCACCTGGTCATTAGGGTAATCGACCTTCTCCAGACCGTGCTTGCGGCGCAGATAGGGATGGACCATGTCGCCCTGGATCGGTCCAGGCCGGACGATGGCGACCTCGATGGCCAGATCGTAGAACACGCGCGGCCGCAGGCGCGGCAGCATCGACATCTGGGCGCGGGATTCGATCTGGAAGACGCCGACCGTATCGGCCTTGCAGATCATGTCATAGGTCGGGGTGTCGTCGACGGGAATGGCCGCCATATCGAGAGAGATGCCCTTGTGGTCCTCAAGCATCTCGAAGCTCTTCTTCATGCAGGTCAGCATGCCCAGCGCCAGGCAGTCGACCTTCATGAACTTCAGCACATCGATATCGTCCTTGTCCCACTCGATGACCTGGCGGTTTTCCATGGCAGCAGGCTCGATCACCGCCAGTTCGTCGAGACGGTCGCGCGTCAGCACGAAGCCGCCAGGGTGCTGGGACAGGTGGCGGGGCGCATTGGCCAATTGACGCGCCAGGGCAATGGTCAGCCGTACCCGGCGATCAGCGATATTAAGGTCCAGCCCTTCCAGGTGCTGCTCATCGATCTCGGTAGCCCAGTGGCGATACTGCTGGGACAGGGTCTTGATGACGTCTTCGGGCAACCCCATCGCCTTGCCGACATCGCGCAGGGCGCCGCGTGTGCGATAGCGGCTGACGACGGCGACCAGGGCCGCGTGATTGCGGCCATAGGTCTCGAATATCCACTGCATGACGGTCTCGCGCCGGGCGTGTTCGAAATCGACATCGATATCCGGCGGTTCGTTGCGGTTCCTTGATATGAACCGCTCGAACAGCAGATTATATTTGGCGGGATCGAGCTCAGTGATGCCCAGCACATAACAGACCGAACTGTTGGCCGCGGAGCCGCGTCCCTGGCACAGGATACCTTGCGAGCGGGCGAAATGGACGATGGCGTGGACCGTCAGGAAATAGTTGGCGTAGCCCATCTCTCCGATCAGATCGAGTTCCTTGCGAAGCTGGGCGACCACAGTCCCAGGCGTTCCGTCCGGATAACCCTTGTCGGCATTGTAACGCGCCCGCGCCCCCATCCAGACGAATTTTTCGAGCGTTTCCTGCGGGCTTAAGTGCGGGTGCGATTTCTCGTCGGGATACTGATATTCCAGCTCTTTCATGCTGAAATTACAGCGATCCATGATCTCGCGCGTGCGGGCGACGGCGTCGGGATAGCGGTCGAACAGTCGCGCCATTTCATCAGGCGCTTTCAGGTAACGGTCAGCGTGGCGTTCGCGGCGAAACCCCAGTTCATCGATCGTGCAGGTGTGACGGATGCAGGTCAGAACATCCTGCAACAGGCGCCGATACGGATGATGAAATAAGACGTCATTGGTGGCAACGATCGGCACTTGTGCGTCCGCCGCCAGTTGCGCCAGTTCGTGCAGTCGCAGGGCGTCGTTCGGCCGCCGCCGCAAGGTCAGGGCCAGATAGGCGCGATCGCCGAACAAGGCCCTCAAGCGGCGCAGATTGACCGCGCACATCTCATCCGCGACATCGGGGACAAGGACAGCCAGCAATCCTTCGTGAAAACTTTCGACATCGGCCCAGTCGAGATGGCATTTGCCCTTGCCCGCCCGGCCCTTACCCAGCGACAATAATCGGCACAGGCGGGAATAGGCGGCGCGATCGGTTGGATAGACCAGCAAGGACGTGCCATCGCGCAGGTCCAGCCGGCAACCGACAATCAGGCGAACGCCATAGTCTTTGGCCGCCTTGTGCGCCTGGACGATGCCCGCCAGCGAATTACGATCCACCACCCCCAGCGCTTCGATACCAAGCGCAGCGGCCGTTGCGAAAAGCTGGGCGCACGAACTGGCGCCACGCAGGAAGGAAAAATAGGTCGTAACCTGGAGCTCGACATAAGGGGTCATGCGAATATGCCATGCAGGAACCATTCGCGTTTACCCGTCCGCTCATCTTCTCCGTCACCGCTGCGGTAGATCCACAAACGTTCGCCCGTGTTCAGTTCGACGCGGAAATAGTCGCGCACGGCCAGCATCTCGGCATCGCGGCGCCACCATTCGCCGAAGATGCGCTCGGGTCCGTCAGCAGCGACGACCAGATGCCGCATCCCTCGCCAGGTAAAGGCCTTCGGCGGATAGTCGGGCAGTTGCGCCAGGGTGGTAATCGGCTCCGGTTTCGACAGCAGGCGCACCGGACGCGGCCAATGCGGCGGCCACGTCCCCTCAACGGTCTCAGCGGCTACCGGAACCTTGCGCAGGCTGCGTTCGGGCACATCGCTTTCGACGGGCGCCAGGCAATAGATATGCTCCGCGCCGATGCGGTTGCTTAAAATATCCAGCAGGCCGGCAATGTCGGGAGTCGGATCATCCGTGGTGCTGATCTGTTTGTACAGCAAAGGTTCGGCAGCTGTGGCGACCAGGCGCATATGCTCGATGCCAAAGCCCGGATCGACGGTCTCTATCTTGTCGCACAGCAGGCGCGTCAGCCGTTTGACGTCGCGCATGGGCTGAGCCAGGCCTATCCGAATGGCTTCAATGCGGTTATCCGTCCGCGTGAACAGAAGATCCGCCTGCTTGACGCCCATCCCCTTGTCTTCCAGTGCGTCGCACAGTTGCCCGGCCAGCTTGCCGGTGTAACGGGCTATGGTCTCAGGCGCGCCGATCGGCTCGGCAAAGCGACGCCGCACCGCGATGACATCGGGCAGCTCGACCGGATCGATTGGCTCGTCAAGCCGCCCGAACATCTGATCGAGCCGCCGCCCCAGCAAGGGCCCAAAGCGATGTACCAGCGGGGCCCGCGGCTGGGCCAGCAAATCCGCCACGGTCTCGAAGCCCAGCACATACAGGCTTTCCGCCATGCCGGGCGTCAGGCGCAGGGCGGCGATCGGCAGGGACGGTAAGGCGCGGCCGCCCGTATCTTTCTGCAAGACAAAAACGGACTTCGGGATGAACCGCGCCAGGCCATGGGCCGCGCCTAACGTGTCGGCGACGGCGGCGCGCGCCTCAATGCCTTTGTCGGCCAGGGCTCGGATCAACCCTTC
>CBIHPL010000367.1:0-4224 GCA_966212005.1 uncultured Asticcacaulis sp. | reverse complement strand
AATTGCCGGCCGGCCCGCTGGGCGCCGCCTTTGGTATCAGCTACCGCCGCGACGAGATCAAGGACACGCCGGGCGAATTCTCGCGCACCAGCAACTCCTGGGGTTCGTCGAGCGCGGGCATCACCAAGGGTTCCGACAGCGTCGCCGAAGCCTTCTTCGAACTGGAAGCGCCGATCGTTTCCGGCAAGCCCTTCTTCGAAGACCTGAAGATCAACCTGTCGGGCCGCGTCTCCAACTATGACAGCGTCGGCAGCGCGGGGACTTACAAGGTCGGCTTCAACTGGGCGCTGAACAACACCATCCGTCTGCGCGGTACGCACGGCACGTCCTTCCGGGCGCCTGCCCTGTACGAAATGTACCTCAACGAGCAGACCGGCTTCTACAGCCAGCGCGCCGTCGACCCATGCATCAACTGGGGCGGCACCAGCGAGAACGGTACGCCGAACAAGAGCCAGACCGTGCGCGACAACTGCGCCGCCGAAGGTATTCCGGACGATTATGACGGCGTCGGCACGGGTCAGGGCGCATCGGCCCAGATCTTCTATTCGGGCAGCCGCGACCTGAACCCGGAAGAATCGCAGGCCTCGACGCTCGGCTTCATCCTGACGCCGCCGAATACAGGCTTCAAGATCGCCGTCGACTGGTTCCGCATCAATGTCGAAAACCAGATTCTCAGCACCGGCCCAGGTGTGGTCGGCGCCTGCTACGGTCAGGAAACCTATCCGAACAACGGTTTCTGTGACCTGTTCGAGCGGGACTCGTCGTTCAACATTACGCTGATCGACGCCAGCTACCGCAACATCCCGAGCGAACTGACCAGCGGTTTCGACATCACGGCCTCCTATACCCGTGAGTTCAACATCGGCACCCTGACGCTTGATCTGCAATCGACCTACACCAAGGAATCGAAGACCCAGCTGTTCCCCGGCGACACGATCATCGACTACAATGGCACGATCGCCGATCCGAAGTGGGTCAGCAACCTGCAGACCCAGTTCAAGCACAAGGACTGGCAGTTCACCTACACCCTGAACTATGTCGGCAAGTCGTCTAACATGGGCTATCGTGAAGAGGACGGCATCGTGACGACCTCCTACGTCGCGAACAAGATCAACATCAACTCGACCGATGCCTGGATCACGCATGACCTGACCGCGAAATACAATGCCAAGGACTGGACGATCACGGTTGGCATCGTCAACCTGACTGACGAAGAGCCGCCGATCCTCAGCTACGGCGACAACACCGGCTCGCCGGCGCGTCTGGGCAACTATGCCTTCTCGAGCCAGTATCAGTCGGGTTACCTTGGACGCCAGGCCTACTTCCGCGTTTCGAAGAGCTTCTAAGCTCACCTTTGCAAGCCAACCAGACGGGGAGGGTGTTTAGACACCCTCCCCGTTTTGCTTTGAGGTGGTAAACGGCACCTTGACCGCGCGCGCGTTTTCGCGGATACAACCGCAATGATCCAGACGATCTACACCTTTGCCGAAGCCGTCCGCCGCAATAATGCCGGTGAACCGTTGCCGTGCGCGCAACAGGCTGTGCCTTAGGATCGACAGGTTTCCCTTTCAAATCCTCTGATGTTCGCAGCCCTTTTGACACGCTCAGAAGGGCTTTTTCGTATGGTTTTTCCTGATGTTGCTGACGATTTCGACCACGCACAGACCCGCAACCGATCTGGGCTACCTGCTGCACAAGAACCCGCAGCGCCTGCACAGCCAGGACTTCGGCTTCGGCCAGGCGCACGTCTTCTATCCGGAAGTTGCCGAAGACCTGTGCACGGCCGCCCTGCTGCTGGAGGTCGATCCGATCGGCCTGGTGCGCAAAAGCGGTCCGGCCGGCGAAGGCTTCGCGCTCGAACAGTACGTCAACGACCGGCCATACGCCGCCTCGTCCTTTTTAAGCGTCGCCTTGGGGCAGTTGTTCCGTACCGCCATGACCGGCCGGTCGAAGGATCGCCAGAACCTGGCCGACAGTGCCATTGCGTTGGATATCCGCATTCCTGTGCTGCCGTGCCGCGGAGGGGAAGCCGTGCTGCGCCGGCTGTTCGAACCGCTGGGCTATACGGTGAGCGCCCCGCGTCTGGTGCTCGACGCTGCGTTTCCGCAATGGGGTGACAGCAGCTATTTCGATGTCACGCTCAGCATCACCGCGCGCCTGGCCGAGGTGTTGAAGCACCTCTATGTCCTCATCCCCGTGCTCGATCACGACAAGCACTACTGGATCGGCGACGACGAGGTCGAAAAGCTGCTGCGGCATGGCGAAGGCTGGCTGGACAGCCACCCTGACAAGGAACTGATCGCCCGGCGTTACCTGAAAAGCTTCAAGGGGCTGACCGCCATGGCCATGGAACGGCTGAGGGATGGCGAACCCGCGCCCGATCCGGTGAGAGAAGACGGCCGCGAAGAGACGCTGGAGCGCAGGATCAACCTTAACCAGCAGCGTATGGAGTGGGTGGTCGCGACCCTGAAAAACAATGGCGCCAAGACGCTCGTCGATATGGGCTGCGGCGAAGGCAAGCTGGTCGGCATGTTGTTGAAGGATCTCGATTTCGACAAGGTCACCGGCGTCGATGTCTCGGTGCGGGCGCTGGAAATCGCGCGTGAGCGGCTGAATTTCGATCGCCTGCCGGAGTTCCAGCAGCAGCGCGTGACGCTTATGCAGTCGGCCCTGACCTATCGCGACAAGCGCCTGTCGGGCTACGATGCCGCCACCGTCATCGAGGTCATAGAACACCTGGAGCCGGAACGGCTTGAGGCGTTCTCGCGGGTCGTCTTCGAATGCGCCAAGCCAAGCCTGGTCGTCCTGACCACGCCCAATGCCGAATATAACGCCCTGTTCGAGAACCTGCCGGCGGGCAAGTTCCGTCACCCGGACCATCGTTTTGAATGGACGCGGGCCCAGTTCGAAACTTGGGCTGAGGCTACCGCCGCGCGCTTCGGCTACGCCGTGACATTCGAACCCATTGGCCATGTCGATGAGCGCCTGGGCGCGCCGACCCAAGCCGGACTTTTCAGGAGGTCGCAATGACCGAAAAGCTTATTTCTCTTCCCGAACTGTCGCTGGTCATGCTGGTCGGTCCATCGGGTTCCGGTAAGTCGTCCTTTGCCCGCAAGCATTTCCTGGCCACCGAGGTCATCTCGTCGGACTATTGCCGCGGCCTGGTCAGCGACGATGAAAACGACCAGGCGGCGACCAAGGACGCGTTTGAGGTGCTCCACTTCATCGTCGGCAAGCGGCTGGCGGCGGGACGGCTGACCGTCATCGACGCCACCAATGTCCAGCCCGAGGCGCGGCAAAGCCTGATTAGCTTGGCGCGTAGGCACCACGTCATCCCGGTGGCCATCGTGCTCAACCTGCCGCGCGAGCTGTGCCTGGAACGCAATAAGGCGCGTCCCGACCGCGACTTCGGCAAGGGCGTCGTCTGGGGCCAGGCCGACTCCTTGCGCCGGTCGTTGAAGGGCCTCCGCAAGGAAGGGATCAGCCACGTCACCGTGCTGGATACGCCGGAAGAGATCGACGCCGTGCGCATCGAACGCCATCCCCTGTGGCCCGACAAGAAGCTGGAGACCGGTCCGTTCGACATCATAGGCGACGTCCACGGCTGCTTCGATGAACTGCACGCCCTGATGTTGAAGCTCGGCTATATCGTCGAAGGGGATCGCCCATATCGCGTCTCGCATCCGCAGGGCCGCAAGCTGATCTTCGCCGGCGACCTGGTCGACCGTGGGCCGAAGACGCCCGAAGTGCTGCGCATCGTCATGGATATGGTCAAGGCGGGCGTGGCCTTCTGCGTCGCCGGCAACCACGACGAAAAGCTGAAGCGCGCGCTCACTGGGCGCGACGTGAAAGTCGCTCACGGCCTGGCGGAATCGCTGGAGCAACTGAGCCATGAACCTCAGGAATTCAAGCGCGACGTCGTCGACTTCCTGGACGGCCTGATCAGCCACTATGTCTTCGACGGCGGGCGGCTGGCCGTGTCACACGCCGGCCTGAAGGAACACTATATCGGACGCGGGTCGCCGCGCATCCGCAGCTTTGCCATGTACGGCGAAACGACGGGTGAAATCGACGAGTTCGGCCTGCCGGTCCGTCACAACTGGGCCAAGGAATATCGCGGCCAGACCCTGCTGGTCTATGGCCACACGCCAGTGCCTGAGCCCGAATGGTTGAACCGCACGATTAACATCGACACCGGTTGCGTCTTCGGCGGCAAGTTGTCGG
>CBIHPL010000366.1:0-4226 GCA_966212005.1 uncultured Asticcacaulis sp. | reverse complement strand
GGTGATATCGGGCCGGTGGCGAGGCTTCGGCGTCTGGCGGCTATCTGCGCCCTCCCATGTGTCATTATTATTTGTGCGATAATAACATCCGAGTCGGATTTTGACCTAAACATCTAAATTCATTTGACAATTTTTGGCGGTGTGCGCAGATGTGTCCGCGCATATGTTCGATGTGTCCGGAACCGTACATGCCTGATCTGCTTCCCGAAGTGCCCAAGACCGTCCTGTTCGTCGACGACGATGTCGATGTCCGCAAGACCGCCGAACTGCTGCTGCGGTCAGCCGGCTACGGCTACAGCGGCGCTGGAGATCCCGGTGAGGCCATGAGCCAACTGGCGGCCGGACCTGTTGACGTCATCCTGCTCGACCTGAACTTTTCGCGCGCCCAGACCTCAGGCGCGGAGGGGCTCAGCCTGCTGCGCGATATACTCAGGCACGATCCGCACGCCGTCGTCATCGTGGTGACGGGGCATAGCGGGCTCAATATCGCGGTCGAGGCGCTCAGAAGCGGAGCGCGTGATTTCATCATGAAGCCATGGAACAATGCGCGCCTTCTGGAAGCCGTCGACAAGGCGGCTGCCGAGCGGCGCTCGGTGGATGTCCCGGATGCCGATCCTGCCATACTGGTCGGCCGTTCCGACGCGTTGCAGCGGACGCGGGCGATGATCGACCGCTGCGCCGGGCTGAACGTCCCGGTACTGTTGCGCGGCGAACCCGGCACCGGCAAGACCCTGGTCGCCAATATCCTGCACCGCCAGTCGGGCCGCGCCGACCTGATCCAGGCCGACGCCGCCGCCCTGACGCCCGAACATCTCGCCGACCTGGCCAACACGACGCTGCTGATCGAGAATATCGAGCGTATTTCGCACGCCCATGGCGCGGCCCTGCAGGTCTGGCTCGCGCGGGCGGCGCGCCACAACAGCCGGCTGATTTCGACAACGGCGCTGCCTCATCGCGATCTCGGTCTGGATCGCGGGCTGACCTACGCCTTGAATACCATTGATATCGAGCTGCCGCCGTTGCGCGAACGGACGAAGGACATACTGGACCTGGCGGAGCATTTCCTGCGGGTCACCTGCCGGCAGCACGGCCTGGCCGCCCGGACCCTGGCGCCGAAGGCCAAGGCGGACCTGAACGCATATGGCTGGACGGACAATGTTCACGCCTTGCGAAATGTCGTCGAGCGCGCCGCCATCCTCAGCGACGCCGCCGTCATAGGCCCGGCCGACCTGGCCCTGGCTCCGGACGAACCGTCCGGCGCAAGAGCTCCCGATCGCATGTCCGCGGCCCGGTTGTCGGACGCCGAAAAAGTGATGATCGAGGAGGCGCTTCAGCGCAATAATTTCAATGTATCGGCGGCGGCGGCGGATCTGGGCCTGACGCGGCCGGCTCTTTACAGGCGAATGTCGAAACATGGTCTCTAACTCGCGCCCCTTCCACATCCTGGCCATAGGATTGCTGGTCGCAGCGGCGGTCTTTGCCTACGATTCCGCCCTACGTGGATTGTGGGCCGGGCTGGGCATAGGACTTGCCGCCTGTGTCGTCCTGGCCGGCGCCGTCTGGGCCAGCCAGGCGGCGCGCGTTGTGCGGGCGCATGAGCACGGCACGGCGCGCAACGCCCGCGGCGAAGACCTGCGCGTCATTCTGGACCAATCGCCGGTGCCGCTGATCCGCCATGTCGAAGGACAGCGGCCCGAGGCGCTGAACCGGGCGGCGCGCGCCCTGTTCCAGACCGACGACATCATCATCGCCGAGACCGACGCCCTGGTCCGGGCGATGACGGAGGCGGGCGCCGGGTCACAGACCGTCCTGAAGGTCCTGGGTGGACAATATGCCGTCAGCGTCAGCGAGGTGGCTTCCGACGAGGGCCACGCCCGGCTGGCGGCGCTGACCGACGTGCAGACCGAGATGCACAAGGCCGAAGCCGCGGCCATGCGCGACACGCTCCAGGTCCTGAGCCACGAGATCATGAATTCGCTGACGCCGGTGGCCTCGCTCGCGGAAGTCGCCGATGCCTTTCTCGGCAAAACGCCCGCCGACGTCGCCTCTGCGCGCGAGTCGCTGGAGACCCTGTCGCGCCGCGCGGCCGGGCTGACCCGGTTCATCGAAGCCTATCGCTCGGTGGCGCGCCTGCCCGACCCGGTCCTGCAACCGGTCGAGCCGGCACGGCTGGTGCGCGACGTGTCGGACCTGTTTGTCCGCGCGCCGGGCAATGGCGGCATCGCGTGGGAGATCGAGGCCGACGAGGCCTTGCCGCGCCTGAACCTCGACGAGCCTCAGATCAGTCAGGCGCTGATCAATGTCATTACCAACGCCATCGAGGCGACGGACGGCATCGACGGCCCCCGGCGCATCCGTGTCGCGGCGGCCGAAACCCAGCACAATGTGGTCATTTCGGTATCCGACACCGGCCCAGGCGTGCCCGAGGCGCTTCGTCCCAACCTGTTCACCGCATTTGCCACCACCAAGCCCGGCGGCACGGGCACCGGGCTCAACCTGGCGCGCCAGATCGCCCTGGCCCATGGCGGCAATCTCCGGCTGGTAAATGGCCGGCCGGGTGCGCTCACCACCTTCGCCTTCAGCTTTCCGGTCAGGAGCTAGGGATGGCCCTGATCAGCCTCGGCGACGTCCACCTCAATTACACCGACACGGAACGGACCGTACCGGCCCTGCGCGGCATCACGCTCGATATCGAGGCGGGTGAGTTCGTGGCGGTTGTCGGCCCGTCGGGCAGCGGCAAGTCGACCCTGCTGAATGTCATCGGCACGCTCGACCAGCCGACCAGCGGACACTATGCCTTCGAAGGACAGGACGTGACGCGCCTGTCCGGCAACGCCCTGGCCCATATTCGCGCCGCCCGCATCGGCTTCGTCTTCCAGAACTTCAACCTGATCGATCACCTGACCGTTTATGAGAATATCAAGCTGGGCCTGCGTTATCGCCGGGACAACCTGGCCGGACAACGGACGCTGGTCGAGGCGGCCATGGACAGGGTAGGCATGGGGCACCGTGCCGACCACCTGCCGCGCCAGTTGTCGGGCGGCCAGCAGCAGCGTTGCGCGATCGCACGCGCCATCGTCGGCAATCCATCCGTGCTTCTGGCGGACGAACCGACGGGCAATCTCGATTCACGCAATGCCCAGCAGATCCTCGGCATTCTCAACGAACTGAACGCCGGGGGCACGACAGTGGTGATCGTCACCCACGCCCCGAGCCAGGCAGATCAGGCGTCGCGCGTCGTCGAGATGCACGACGGCCGCGTCCATATCAGTTCGCGGCGGCTGTCGTGAGGTTGGACCTGTCCGAAATCGGCCGCGTCTACAGTGTCGTCTGGCGGATTATCACCGCGCGCTGGCTGGTTTACCTGCTGATGGTGGCCGGGCTGACCCTGGCATACTGTTCGGCGATCGTCATCGGTCTCTATGTCCGGGACGAACTGACCTATGACCGCTTTCTGGGCAGGCCGGATCGCGTCTATCTGATGTCGGCCAGCTATGGTCCCGCCGGTCAGCCATTGATCTGGAGCGACCGGACGCCGGCCGGCGTAGCGCGCTGGGTGCGCACGGACATGCCGGAGGTCGATCAGGTGGCGCGTTTCGACACGGTCGAATGGCCGATGCGTACGGCCCGCCGCCACGCCCGGGAACGTTTCTACTGGGCCGATGCCAACATGTTCAAAGTGCTCAAGCTGCCTGTCCTGTACGGCGATCTTGACACTGCCCTTGAAACGCCGGGCAGCGTGGTGATGACGCGGCGCATGGCCATTGCCTATTTCGGCCGCGCCGACGCCCTGGGGCAGTTCGTCACCACACAGTATGGTCATCGCATGACCGTTACCGCCGTGCTGAAGGACTTTCCGGCCAATACCCACCTCGACCGGGAAATCTTTGGGGCCGGCAACAGCATCTACGCCAAGCTTCATAACTACGACGGCAATCACAACTTCCTGTGGCCCAACAGCTATACCTACATGACGCTGAAAGCCGGCGCCGATCCGGACGCGGTGGCGGGCAGGCTGGCGGTCATCACGCGCGCGCACTGGCAGGGACCGAACAACCTGCCTGACGGGTTCAGGCTGATCGCGCTCAGCCGCCTGCATTTTCAGTCGCATGGCGACGGCGAACTGAAGCCGCGCGGCCACTTCGATTCGATTATGGCCCTGATCGTCGTGGCCATAGCCATCGTAACCCTGGCCTGTATCAACTTTTCCGGCCTGATCCTGGCCG
>CBIHPL010000365.1:0-4231 GCA_966212005.1 uncultured Asticcacaulis sp. | reverse complement strand
GATCGCGACACATTCGTGCTCAATGTTGAGAACTATGGGACGTTGATCCATCCCGACGATTCCCCGGCGCTCTGGGGTCATGTCGAAACGGCGCTGGCCCAGAACAGCGGCTTTTCGCTGGAGTTCCGAGCGCTCCTTCCTAACGGATCCGTCCGCTGGCTGGCCACCTGGGCCAAGGTCGATCGCGAAGGCCCGGATGGTCGCCAGAGACTGATCGGGGCCGTGCTCGACATCGACGCGCACAAGCAGGCCGAGGAGGCCCTGCGCGACGGCAGCCGGCGCAAGGACGAATTCCTGGCAATGCTGGCCCACGAACTGCGCAACCCGCTGGCGCCCATCAGCATGTCGGCGGACCTTTTGCGCCTGCCGAAGTTCGACGAGGCGCGGGTGCGCCAGACCGCGGAGGTCATCTCGCGCCAGGTCACGCATATGACCAAGCTGATCGATGACCTGATGGACGTGTCGCGGGTTACGCGCGGCCTCGTCCAGCTCGACCGCCAGACCCACGACCTCAAGTCGCTGGCCGCCACCGCCGTCGAGCAGACCCGGCCTTTGATCGAGGCACGCCATCACAGCCTCGACATCCATATGGAGGCAGGCCCAGTGCGGGTGGACGGTGACCGGACACGGCTGGTCCAGATCCTGTCCAACCTGCTCAACAATGCCGCCAAATATACACCCAATGGCGGCGAGATCAGCCTGGACCTGACGGTCAGGGGCGGCATGGCGGTTGTAACGATAAGCGATTCCGGGGAGGGTATCGCGCCGGACCTGATGCCGTTCGTCTTCGACCTGTTCACGCAGGGCACGCGTTCGCTCGACCGCTCGCAAGGGGGCCTCGGCATCGGCCTCGCCCTCGTCAAGAGCCTGGTCGAGATGCACGGCGGCACGGTCGAGGTGCGCAGCGAAGGACCAGGCCGGGGCTCGGCCTTCACCGTCGTCCTGCCGCTGGCGGAGGCCGGCCAGGCCTCGGAGAGCGCCTTGCCTTCCGGGACATTGGCCGCCGCGGCGCAGCGGCTGGTGGTGGTCGATGACAATATCGACGCCGCCCAGTCCCTGGCCATGCTGCTCGAAGCTTCCGGCCACACAGTGACGGTCTTCGAGACGGCGCACGCGGCGCTGGACATGGCCACGAAGCTGAAGCCCGACGCCCTTATCCTCGATATCGGCTTGCCGGACATGACCGGCTATGAACTTGCCCGGCGGCTGAGGGCCATGCCGGAACTGGATGGCGCGATGCTGATCGCATTGACGGGCTACGGCCAGGCCAGCGACCGCGAAGAATCGAAAGCGGCAGGTTTCGATCACCATCTGGTCAAACCCGCCGATCCGCGCAGGCTGCAAGCCATACTGGCGGAGGCAAAGGCCTAGGATCCGCGCTTGAACTCCGGCGGCCTGCGCTCTCGGCAAGCCATGCGGATCGTGTTAGAGCGGACCATGCTGTTCGCCCTCCCCCTGCGATCCGATATGCGATCCGGCCTCGCCGGAAGTCTTGTGGCTGTCATCGCCGTCGCCGTGTGCAGCGGACTTGGCCTGCCCCTTAGACAGGCGGAATGGGCGGGCAATGTTCCGATGATCTATCTCGTCGGCGTCGTGGCAACGGCGGCGTGGCGCGGTACAGGGCCGGCCATACTGGCTTCGCTGCTGGCGGTTCTGGCCTACAACCTCCTGTTCATCCGTCCCTACTTCACGCTGCGGGTCGACGACAGCCGTCACCTTCTCACCTTTGCCCTGATGCTGTCCGCCTCGCTGTTGGTCGGTACGCTGACGGCGCGCGTCTCGCGCCATGCCCGCCAGGCAGAACGGAATGAAATAGAAACGCACCGGCTCTACGATCTGGCCCGGACCCTGGCTGCGCTGGACGGCGCAGACGAGATTGCCGATGAAGCAGCCCGGCAGATGGCCCGCCTTTACGGCGCCATCGCGGCCGTCCGCCACGGCAGCGACATCACCGGCAATGCCGGCATTGTCCTGCGCGAAGCCCAGCTCAATAATGGCGTCCTGGCCGCCCGCCATATCGAAGGGACGCTGTATCTGCCGATGACGGTCCAGGGCGAAGTCATGGGCGTCCTGGAAATCCGTGGCGGCGAGGCCAGCTTGCCTGCCCAGGCGCGCCTCGAAGCCATGGCGGCGCTGGTGGCCGTGGCGCTGCGCCGTTCAGCGCTGGGTGAACAGGCCGAAAAGGTGCGCCGCGATGCTGAGAACGAGCGTCTGCGCGGCGTGCTGCTGGCCTCGGTCAGCCACGACCTGCGCACGCCTCTGGCCGTCCTCAAGAGCGGGCTTGGCCAGCTCCTGCGCAACCGCAAGAAGTTACCACGCGAATCGGTCGAGGAGATTACCGGCCTGCTCCTGCACCTTGACCGGCTGCAGCGCTTCGTCGAAAACCTGCTGCGCCTTGCCGCCCTGACTTCGGGACGGCTCGGTCTCAAGCGTGAACCCTACATGATCCAGGAAATCATCGGCGCGGCGCTGGTGCGGGTCGCCGCCATCAAGGAACAGCGCAACATGCGCACGGTCATGACGGGGACATTGCCATTGGTCGAGATGGACGGCGCGCTCATCGAACAGGTGCTGTTCAACCTGTTCGACAACGCCATTCGCCACACCGCGCCGGACGGGCTCATCACAGTCGCCGCCGAACGCCACGGACAGGGTGTCAAGGTCACCGTTGCCGACAACGGACCAGGCCTTCCCGATGGCATAGCCCTCTTTGAACAGTTCCAGTCCGGCCAGCAGGCGCGCAGCGACCGCGCCGGCAAGACCAGCGGCCTGGGCCTGGCCATCTGCCGTGGTATTGTCGAGGCCCATGGCGGCGTCATTTCGGCCGAAACCGTACTCAGCGCCAACGGGACGCCCTCCGGCGCCCGCTTCACCTTCACCCTGCCCGTCCCGGACCAATGACCGACATCCCTTCGCCACGCATACTGATCGTCGAGGATCAGGCGGACCTGAGACGCTACGTGCGTTCAACACTTTCAGCCCATGGCCTGACACCGGTCGAGGCGGCGACAGCCCGCGAAGCCATGCAGGCTATCACCGCCCGGCGTCCCGACGTTATCCTTCTCGACCTGGGGCTTCCCGACCGCGATGGCGAGGATCTCATCGCCGAGGTTCGCGAATGGAGCCAGGTGCCGATCATCGTCCTGTCGGCCCGCGAACGGGAGAGTGACAAGGTGTCCGCACTCGACCTCGGCGCCGACGACTATCTGACCAAGCCGTTCGCGGCGGGCGAGCTGATCGCGCGCATCCGCGTGGCGCTGCGCCACGCCGAGCGGCTGAAAGGCGGCGAGACATCCCTGTTCGAACGCGATGGGCTGAAGGTCGATTTCACCGCTCGCGCGGTTACGCTCGATGGTGCGGATGTGCGTCTGACACCGATCGAGTACAAGCTGCTGACGGCGCTGGCCCGCAATGCCGGACGTGTCGTCACGCATGCCCAGTTGATGCGCGAAGTCTGGGGCCGGCACGGCGCCGCGGACAATACCTATCTGCGCATCCACACCCAGCATTTGCGAGAAAAGCTGAAAGACGATCCGCTCAACCCGCGTTTCATCCTGACCGAACCAGGCGTGGGGTACCGGTTGAAGGCGTCATCCTGACCGCAATCTGAAAATAACACGGCCTATACGGAAACTATACGACGCATCCTGGTCTTCATACGCCAGCCATACGGGCAGCGCGCTAGACCGGCGGTCTCAACCGCTGGAGTCCGTAATGACCACCGCCACATCGCCCGCATCTCCGGGCGCATCATCTCAAACAGCATCGGCCGCGGCACCGCTAAAAAAGGCCGGCTTCCTGGGGCTGACGGTCGGCGCCGTCGGCGTCGTCTTCGGCGATATCGGCACTTCGCCGCTCTACGCCATGCGCGAGGCCTTGCACCACAGCCGGGCCGGCACCGACCCGCAACTTGCCGCCTTCGGCGTCATATCACTTGTCTTCTGGGCCATGCTGCTGCTGGTCACCATCAAATACGTCATCTTCCTGATGCGCGCCGATAATCACGGCGAAGGCGGGACGCTGGTCCTGATGTCCCTGGCGCAGAAGGCGCTGGGCAGGCCATCCCAGGCCATCTTCATCCTGGGTCTTTGCGGAGCGGCGCTTTTCTACGGCGACAGCCTGATCACTCCGGCCGTATCCATCCTGGGCGCCCTTGAAGGACTAAAGGACGCACCGGGCCTCGGTGGTGGGCTCGACCGTTTCATTCTGCCTCTGGCGCTGGTTATACTGC
>CBIHPL010000364.1:0-4247 GCA_966212005.1 uncultured Asticcacaulis sp. | reverse complement strand
CAACGCGGGGATTTGACCATGGACGCGAAACTCGATTCCATCGAACACGAAATCGAAATGAACACAAAGGACTGGCCGGCCTTTCCGATGCGCCAGGAGAGCGGCGACGAGCACAAGGGCATGAACTGGCAACGGCCGACGCAACAGGACGCCTCAGTCGAAGTCCTGCACTCGAACGAACGGCCGAACCTGACCGCCGTCTTCGGCACCACAGTCCCGCCCACAGGGTTAAGCGGCGCGCTTCGCCGCCTGGCTTTCAGGTTCAGCGAGTCCGAGCAGGCGCACTGGATCATGCTGATCGCCGCCGACCGGGTCCAGATGGTTGAGGCGGTCGGCGAGGACCTGCGGCGCGGCCACGTCCCCAACCTGTTCGCGGAAATGGGACTGAAGGCCGAACTGAAGCACAATCCCGCGCGTTTTGCGGCGCGTGTCGGTGTCGCCGCAGCGGCTGGTGTCGGGCTTTACCTGCTTCTCAAGCCCAAACCCCGGCGCCGGACCTGGTTTTGAGTCTGCCTCCAGCCGCAAAGCGTTTTGATCGATTGTGACAATTGGATCATAATCGATCAAAAATGCTTGACGTTTTAAATTGGTCTGACAATATACGATTTCGACATTCCCTAATGTGTCGCCTGTCTCCCCCAAACCTCCCTGAGGGCAGATGTATTTTGGCCGTTTTGCCCCGGGCGAAACGGCCTCTTTTTTTGCGCCGGGTTTTGTCGCAAACTCACCAGAACCAGAGCATTATGCGTTCAGGTTGAACCGTCATCATGCTCTAGATTTTTGTTTTAACGCGACATTTTACCAAGAACCGCTGCACGCTTTTTGGCATGTCGCTTCAGGAGGCCGCGATGAAGCTGCTTTTGATTCCTCCTCTCATCCCGGCCCTCCTCATGCTGGCCGCGCCATCCGTGGCTGCTGCCGGCTGCACGGTCGAAAAAGCGAGCTATGGCCTGTCGTCGTCTGGTGAGGCCGTCAATGCCTGGACGATCCGCAGCGACGCTTTGAGCGTGACTGTGCTGAACCTGGGCGGCATTCTCTACCGTATCGAAGCGCCCGACCGCAGGGGCAAGGCTATCAACGTGGTGCGTAATCTCGACAGCCTGGCGACCTACGAAAAACGCGATAACTTCTCCAGCCTGATCGGCCGCTATGCCGGGCGGATTTCCGGCGGCGGCTTTACACTGGACGGCCAGCGCTTTGAACTGAAAGGCCGGCCGGACGGCGTCGTCAGCCATGGCGGCCTGAAGAGCTTCGGCAGCCGGATCTGGGACGCAAGGCGCAAGGGCTGCGGGGTCGAACTGTCGCTGACCAGTCCGGACGGCGACAACGGCTTTCCCGGTACGGTCAGGGCCCGCGTGCGTTATCAGGTCAAGGGTTCGGATCTTACGCTGAGCTATCGCGCGACCACCGATAAGCCGACGGTTATCAACCTGACCCACCACGTCTATTTCAATCTGTCCGAACGGCCGGATGTGTTCGATCAGCACCTGCAGGTCGCGGCCGACACGTGGCTGCCGACCGACGACCGGCGTGTCCCGACCGGCGATATCCAGCCCGTTTCCGGCGCGCTCGACCTGCGCCAGGGCGCGCGCATCGGTGATGTCGTCAATGCCGATGACGCCTCGATCAAACTCGCCAAGGGGCTCGACCACAGCTTTGTCCTGAATGCGAACGGAACAGGGAAACCGGCCGCACGCCTCAGCGATCCGGCGTCCGGCAGGACCCTGACGGTCACCACGACCGAGCCTGTGGTTGTCGTCTTTACTGCCAACAGCTTCGATGGTTCGCTGAAGGACCAGGAAGGCCGCCCGCTGGTCAAGGGCGCGGGAGTGGCACTCGAAACACAGCATCACCCCGATGCGCCGAACCGGCCGGGGTTTCCATCGACGACCCTGAGACCCGGCAAACCGTTCGTTTCCCGCACGACCTTCCACTTCGGCGTGGAATGATTGCGCAGTATCGCAGCCGAACGTAGCCGGCCTATCTGGACGTTTCCGGCGCCGCGGCGCTGTCCCGATCCAGTTGTTCTCCGGCATCGGGGTACTGTTCCGGACGCTTTTTGAACTACGGCTTGATGTCGACATGGACATTGGCGTTGCCCTCATGGCCGCCGCCGGAAGGCTCGCCGGTCGTCGCCCCTTTTGCCTCGGATTTGCCTGCCATGCTTTATCCTTCCTTTGAAATCATTCCGCACCAGTGGACATCCGTTCGTCGCTGAAAAAATGCAATAAGACAACAGCTTAGAGCGTTGACCCGTTTCTAATGCAGGCGCTCGCTTTCAAGGGCGCGGCCCGCCGGCGCCCGGCGCGCCCGCTTCGGGCTGTCGGACGGCGCGGAAGCCTGGCGGCTGACCCGCGTTGCAAAGGCGGAGATCGCACGATTGTAGGCTTCGGGCCGCTCAAGAAAGCCCATGTGATTGGCTTCGTCGATGATCTCCACCCGCCCGTCCAGCGCGGATGCGGCGATTGCCCGGCTGGCCTCGGCTTTGGTAACGATGTCCTGCTTGCCGCCCAGCACCAGGACCGGGACGTCGATATCGCCAAAAACACCCGTGGCATCCCAGCGGAACATCGACAGGTTGCCAAGCGCCTGGGCGCGCTGTGAATTCCGGGTGGTCAGAAGGGCCGTCTTGGTCAACTGGCTATGGGTGACGTGGGGGCCGAAACCGAGGCGGTTGGCCAGATGGGCCGCTCCGCTGAAATAGCTTTGCCAGGCGCTGATAAAGGCGAGGGGTTCCAGCCAAGCCGTCAGGCGCAGCTGCAGTTCGATGAGCGGGCGCAAACCCTGCGCAAGTCCGCTTAGAACCATGGTCTTCAATGGATTGGTATGACTGGTGTTGATCAGCACGGCGCCGGCGACACGGTCCTTGAAAAACTTCGGATTGTCGCGCGCCAGGGTCTGGGTCGTCATGCCGCCGATGCTGTGGGACGCCAGCACGACCCTGTCGCGGCGCGTCCAGGCGATAACACGCGCCAGATCTTCGGCGAAGGCTGACAGATGGACGCCGTCAGGCCCCGCACGCGACCGTCCCATGCCAGGCAGGTCCCAGAGCACGACGCGGAAATCCCTGGCCAGTTCAGATTTGGCGTAAGCCCAGATGGTGCTGTCCAGACCCCAGCCGTGGGTGAGAATCAGGCATGGAGCGTCGCGCGGCCCCAGTTGCTCGACATAGAGCTTGGCGCCGCGTGCGCCTTCGATGATCTCGCCATCGCCGTGATGCGCGTCCAGTTTGCGGCGGTCGGGTTTCGCCAGCAGGGGCCGGAGGATAAAACCGCCCAGGAACGACCACGCCATGAGGCCGACGCCCAGCCATAACTGCCAGTCTTCACGCACCCGGTGCAGCAGACCGTCGTCGCCCATGACCAGCGTACCGTCGTACCATTTCCACAAAAGCCATGCGGCAGCGGCCAGAACACCCCAGGACACGATCGAAAACAGGAAACGGACAACGATTAGCAAGGGCATGACGGCAACCTCCAGCAAGAGGGCATAAATGTCGGATTCACCATAAGTTTTCAGTGCGATCACCGGCCCGCGCCGTAGCAAAGCCCATCAATTCTCCTGACCGGCCGGCCATGAACCGGTGTCGAAACGCCGCAGCCTGTCCCCGTTGCCGTGGCGGCGCCATCGTGGCACCCTGAGATAACGGCGTCCGATAAGGACCAATGGGGGCGTGACATGGACGACTTCGTTCCGCGGAGACCAAGACCACCAAAATCGAGTCCTGCCTGGCGGCGCGTCATGGCCGGTGTCTTCATCGCCCTGGCCCTGGCCGTCAGCGCCTACCTGATCATAAATTATACCCGGATGACCAATGGCTACAGCAGCCTGTGGTTCCTGGCCGTCCTGCCCGCCTTCCTGTCGGCGCTGATCTGCTACATAGGCGATCCGAAGCGCACCCGGGATTCGGCGCTTTACTGGCTGGTGCCGCCGGTTCTGGTGGCGATGGTCGCCGCCGGATCGGTCTGGTTCCTGCGCGAAGGTATTATCTGCCTGATCATGCTGTCTCCCATATGGCTGATCTCCGGCTGGGCCGGCGCATTCATCCTGAGGCGTGTGCGCGGCAAACCCGTCGATACCGGCGTTTTTCGCTCATCGTTCCTGCTGTTGCCGCTCCTGGCCGGACTGGCGGAAAACAGCCTGACCTTCGCGCCACAGGACTTTACCGTGACGCGCCACGTGGAGGTCGATGCGACGCCGCAAGACATATGGCCCTATATCGTGTCGAATCCCCATATCGCGCCTTC
>CBIHPL010000363.1:0-4269 GCA_966212005.1 uncultured Asticcacaulis sp. | reverse complement strand
TATGTCCAGACCCATGGCCTCGGCTTCGGCCAGTTCTTCGGTCGTGTTCCCGTATTGAAGGTTGACGATCTGGACGCCTTCGACACTCAGCACATCCAGCCATTGCTGGAACGGCGAATAGCCGCGATCGCGGCGCGAATGCTTGATGGCGGATTTCCAGAGCAGGCCGATCTTCGGCTTGTCGTTCAGGGCGTTCATAACGCCTTTCCAATAGGTGACGCGTTCCGGGGCGGGGACGAGGAAGGCGCGGGTGGCGTCAAAGTCTTCCGGGCGGCGGCGATAGCGTCCCAGGAAATCTCCCATGATCGCCCAGCAGTCATAGCTGTTCCAGTTCGTCATGTCCGGGAACAGACGCACTGTCAGGCCCTTATGCTTGGTGGTGTGGTGCCTGAACACCGTGCAGTCAGGAAAGGACCTTCGGAATAACGGTACCAGGCGAGGCTCTACGCCGATAGAGACATGACCGTCCGGACCGACCTCTTCGATCAGGTCAGGCAAGATGTTGGAAAACATGACTTCATCGCCCAGGCCCTGTTCCGCGGACACGAAGATGCGTTGGCCACGAAGGTGGTCGCCCTGCTTCCAGCGAGGTCGGTCGATGAGGTAATGCATCTTGTCCAGGTTGGCGTCGTCTTCCCGCGAGGTGTACCACTTCCAGGCATTGTCATAGTCGAGCAGCAGCATGTAGCAGAATGCGATGGACAGTTTGCAGGTACGTATGTTGACCGGATCGCTGAACTTCGGGAGCGCCTTCAAATTCATGCTAAGCGCAGCGCTGGGATCCCCTATGAAGGCCTCGATGCCGGCATAGTTATAAGTCGCGTGAACATGATTGGGATCATGCCTGAGCGCTTCCTGATAGAATATGACGGCGTTTTCGATGTCGCCCTGGCCATTGACCACGGTGCCCAAGGCGTTCCAAAGCTGGGCATCGGTCGGATTGTCATTGATGGCGGCGCGCAGCAGGTCGATCGCCTCGTCATAACGGCTATCTTCCCGCAGGACGGTCGCAAGGTTGTTTATCGCTTCGGCATGGCCTGGCACCTTCTCGAGGAAGTACCGGAAAAACTTCTGAGCCATGTCCGTTATGCCGAGGCGATAGGCCAGGCGGCCGAGATCGTTGGCGATATGAGGATTGTCGGGCGTCAGGCGCAGGGCCGTTTCGTAGCAGGTCAAGGCCGTCGGCAGGTCCGAGCATTTTTCACGCGCGATGGCCAGGAAGTGCCAGGCTTCTCCGCACTTTTCGTCGACGTGGAGCGCCTTCAGCGCCAGTTGGCCGCCACCCTGCCAGTCTCCTTCTTTGAAGCGAAGCAGGGCGTCGCGAAGGGCAAGCAGCGTTTCTGCCTTCTTGATGTGCGCGGTTTGTTCGTTGAGGATGCGCAGAGCTTCGCTGGACGCGGAATCGCCAAGGATTTGTGCCGCCACGTTGAACGGCTTGGGCGCCGCGTACGCTACTCCGAGCGCAGTCGTCTCGGAAAAGGGCGGCGTCTCCTCGGGGGCTTGCCGCTGCAACGTAAACGCCGGCTTGTTGACCATAAGGGCGTGGCCCGGCTTCGCGCCTGGCCGGCTGGATTTGGAAAACGCTTTGGGCATGCGGTTTGATCTTCCTGGGAGTACCTGCACGATTTTTTAAACAGGGATTCGCTTAAGACTCCTTAAAGAATGCGCAGGGCATTAACCTTAATTGCACCGTTCCGGCGGGTTATTTGCCGGACGGCGAAACCTCGCGTTAACTCGGGACGGGTTATAGGTGGCAAAAGCTGCTTGCCTGCCGCCCAGTGCGAACAGTAGATATACGAAGGAAAAGCGATGCCTTTGAAATTGTCGTTGAAGCCGGGGGAGCGCTTCGTCCTGAACGGCGCGGTGGTGCAGAACGGCGACCGGCGCTGTTCCCTTGTCCTGCAGAACAAGGCCTCGGTCCTGCGTGAAAAGGATATCATGCAGGTCGAGGACGTCACGTCGCCGGCGCGTCACGTTTATTTCCCGGTCATGATGATGTATCTCGACGAGCCGGGCGCGGACAAATATTACGACGATTTCCTCCGCCGCATGACCGAGTTCATGGGGGTGATTTCGAACCCGCTGGTTTTGGCCGAATGCGTCTCGATCTCGAAAAGCATCATGGTCCAGGAATACTACAAGGCGCTGATGGGCGCCCGCAAACTCATAGAATATGAAGACGAGCGTCTCGGAAGGAAACCTGAGTAACATGTCTCTTAAGGCGTATCAGACAACTGCTGCTCGCGCGGAGAATCCGCGGCAAACGGAATATCGTCTCTTTGGGCAGGTCACTCGTGCCCTTATGGAGGCCGAAAAGATGGACAGGTCTATGATCCGTGAGCGCATGGATGCGCTCGACTGGAACCGCCGCATGTGGTCGGTTCTGGCTGCGGACTGCTCGATCGACGGCAACGGCCTGCCTGACCAGGTCCGCGCCAATATCATTTCGCTGTCGATCTGGGTGAACAAGCACACCTCACTGGTCATGCGTAACCAGGAAGAGGTCGCGCCGCTGATCGAAATCAACCGCATTATCATGCAGGGCCTTGCGCCTCAGGCTGACGAGCAGGGTGGGGGCGCGGCTCCCTATCAATCCGTCGGATAGATAGTTCGCGCTGGCGGCTGCAAATGTTCTGGAGAAGCCCGGCAGGAATGCCGGGTTTTTTTTGCGCCCGGTTAAATTTGCCGGGCGTGCAGTATCTGCCGTCAAAACCTGCTGCCTTATCAAGGGGTTTTGGTGATTCTGCCTTTGCGCAAGGTGAAAAAGTCCTTCTTTTTCAACATGGTAAATTTTTTCTTGCAGGTGGCGCGTCTGGCATCCGGTTTGCTCTGTGTTGGGTAAGCCAAAATGGCTTTTGGGACAAAAGTCCTTAAATCCCCGTCCAGAATGGAAAGGAACGCCGATGCTTACTTCGGTCAATACGAACGTTGGCGCCATGGTGGCGCTGCAAAACCTCAACTCGACCAGCTCGAAGCTGCAGGAAACCCAGAACCGCATCTCGACCGGCCTGAAGGTCGCGAGTGCCAAGGACAACGGAGCGTCTTACGCCATCGCGCAGACGCAAAGGTCCACGGTGCAGTCGCTGAATGCTGTTATGGACTCGTTGAACAGGGGCACGTCCGCGGTGGATGTCGCCATGTCGGCGGGCGAAAGCGTTTCGGACATGCTCACCCAGATGAAGGAGAAGGCGCTCGCAGCTTCGGATACGTCGCTCGATACGACCAGCCGGTCGGCCCTGAATACTGACTTTGGGGCATTGCGTGACCAGATTACCAAAACCGTCAACAATGCGAAGTTCAACGGCATCAACCTGCTGGACGGCAGCATTACAGGTGGTCTCCAGATTCTTGCCAATGCCGACGGCTCATCTGTGCTGACGGTTGCCGCGCAGACCCTGGGGCTTGGTGACGGGATCGTGACATTGAGCTCGGGTTCATCGTTCTCGACTCCGACGTCGGCCGGTAACCTGCTAACGACGATCGACACGTCGATCAGCAACGTGTCTGCCGCCCTGGCCAAGCTGGGGACCGCGGCAAAGGCTATCGAAGCGCACGCAACCTTCATCACCAAGCTGCAGGACTCGATCCAGGCAGGTATCGGCAACATCGTCGATGCTGACATGGCCAAGGAAAGTGCTCTGCTCCAGGCGCTGCAGACCAAGCAGCAACTGGGTGTGCAGGCTCTGTCGATCGCCAATCAGGCGCCGCAGACCGCACTCAGCCTGTTCCAGGGTTAGAGGTAAATTGCCGGGGAGGGGCCTCGCCAGGTCTCTTCCCGGCCTCATTTTCTCCGTCCGGAAGGTGTTTCCGTGGCGGATTTTGGTGTTGGTCTGAAGGTAAGAGTGCGTAGGAAAATATTGCCCGGGTGGGAAAAAATTGCCGACATGCGGCAAAAATTGCCGGGCGAAATCGTAGTTAAAGTGATATTAAAATAAATATTTACAGACACTTATAATAATTTCTTCCGGTTCCTTTTCTGGCCTTTCGCTTGCATCAGCACGTTCAGGCAAAATGCCCCCGGTCGACAAAATGTCACCGGTTCATCCAGAAAAGGAATGACTTAGATGCAAAGCGTCAACACCAATGTCGGGGCCATGGTTGCCCTGCAAAACCTGAACCGCACCTCTTCGGACCTGATGTCGACCCAGAACCGTATTTCCACGGGTCTGAAGGTGGGCTCGGCCAAGGATAACGTTGCGGCCTACGCCATCTCTCAAACCCAAAGAGCTACGGTTTCGTCGCTTGACGCTGTCAAGGATTCGCTGTCGC
>CBIHPL010000362.1:0-4274 GCA_966212005.1 uncultured Asticcacaulis sp. | reverse complement strand
TAATGCCGCAAGTAGCGACCGTTCCAAAAATGAAGCCCGACGTGACAAAAAGAGATTCCGCGCAAAAGATTGAAGACAAGGCTGCTCAATGGGCCGTCCGGGTCGAAGCGGGACCTTTGTCATCTGAAGATGCGGCCGAGTTGAGTGAGTGGCTTGCGGCGGACACCCGCCATACCGGCGCATACGCACGCGCCCGTGCGATCGGACACTTCTCAAATCGCGCAGTCGCTCTTGGTCCTGATTTCAACGCCAGGACCTTTGGCCGTGAGAGAGCAGGGTCACGGGGCTTTCCAATATCTTCGCTGTCGCGGCGTCAGTTGCTGTGGGGCGGGGCCGCCACGGCGGCGAGCATTGGTGTGGCGGCGTTGGCTGTCCAGGGTGTTGCGCGTGGTCAAACCTATTCGTCCAATCTGGGCCAGATGCGTGTCGTGTCGCTGGCTGACGGTTAGGTTGTCAATCTGAATACCAGCTCGCGGATACGCGTTCATTTTTCGCCGCAGCGGCGCGACGTCTGGCTTGAACAGGGAGAGGCCCTGTTTGATGTTGCAAAGGATGCCGGCCGGCCATTTGTCGTTCGTGCGGGTGACGTGGACGTCAGGGCGATAGGCACCAGTTTCGTCGTCCAGAGGCTGAACGACAGGCCTGTGCAGGTGCTTGTCCGCGAGGGGGTCGTCCAGGTCGATCATGGGAGCAAGGGCGGCGTGGTCAGCATGACCGCCAATATGCGCGCCGTTTCCCCCGGGGACGGTGCAAAGGTCAGCACTGCGCCGATCGCCGTCAGCCGCGTAACGACGCGCGACGTCGAGCGGACGACGGCGTGGCTGGAGGGGCGCATTGCGTTCGAAGGCGAAACCCTGCGTGAGGCGGCAAACGAGTTTTCTCGCTATAGCGACGTCGATATCGTGATCGATGACCCATCCATCGCCAATGAAAAGATCACGGGCCTGTATCAGACCGTCAACCCTGTCGGTTTTGCCAGAAGCATGGCGGTTATTTTCGAACTGAAAACCGATATCAGCGAGAAGCAAATTCGTCTCTATCGATAAAAAGCGGTCCCAGCCTGTACGGAAACCGCGCAACCGCGCGTCTTGCCCCAAAGAAGTCCGCGCGGTCAAAAAAGCGGATGGCTCATGGAGGGGCACAATGCACATTTCGCGAAAGACTTACCTGGCTGCCGGCGCCGCAACGGTCGCGCTTTTTGCGGCAGTCAGCGCGTTTGCACAGGTCAAGAGCTTCAACATTCCCGAAGAGCCGGCGACAAAGGCCATTCCGGAATTCGCGGCCCAGGCGGGCATCCAGATCGGAGCGCCGGCGAGCCACCTGCAGGGCGTCCGGACCCGGGCCGTGCGTGGCGACCTGGATACGCGGATTGCCCTTAAGCAACTGCTGCAAGGGACGAACCTGGTCATCGCCGAAGATACGGGCTCGGTCATTTCACTTCGCATGGCGGTTTCAGCGGACATGAAGGCGACGCCGGCCGCAGCGGCAGCGGCAGTCGACCCCGTCACCTCCGTTGAGCCAGGGGCGGACGGAGAGGTCGTTGTCGTGAAGGGCATCCGCAAGGCGTACGCCGACGCCGTCAACGAAAAAAAGCGGGACATCGAGGTCAGTGACGGCATCTCAGCCGATGGCCTCGACAAGCTTCCCGACCTCAACCTCGGCGAAGCCCTTCAACGTCTTCCGGGCGTCCAGATCAGCCGCGCCGAAGAAGGCCGTGACGCTACGCTCAGCATTCGCGGCCTGCCCGGCGAATATGCCCTGCCGACGATCAACGGCGTCATCTATGCCCAGCCGCTTGTCCTCAGTTCCAATCCTTTCGGCGCCTATCCATCGGATATCTTCAACGCCGCGCGTGTTGAAAAGACGCCGATGGCCAACGTCCAGTCCGGTGCCATCGCCGGCCGTGTCGACATGCAGATCGGCGGTGCGCTCGACGCCAAGGATGTGCGGAAGTTCAAGCTTTCCTATGAATATAATGAACTCGGAGGGCTGGGCGCGCCTGGCGCCGCCTTGCGCTGGAACCACCACTTTACGCCTGATCTGGCGGTCAGCTTAAACCTTGCTTATCAGACCCAGAATTTCCGCCGCGATCAGATACTGTTCACCAGCTACAATACGCTGAGCGCGACCAATACGCAGAACTTCGCCGCGCTGTATTCCGACTACTATGCGCCGAGTTGTGTGGGAACGACACTGACCTACTGCACCGCGACGCCAACCGGGACCGCCGCGACCGCCTCCAGCGGCATCCTGTATCTCGCCGTGCCGCGGCAGTACACGCGCATGAACAAGGGCCAGACACTGGCCTATTCCGCCGGGGTGGAATACCGGGTCAATGAGGACCTGAAGATCGGCCTGAACGGCTTCTATTCCAACAAAAACATGGATGGCACGCATCAGTACTACGCCATCGCTACCGCCAATGGATCCGGCGTCACCATCGTTCCGCAGTCCGCTCCGGAAAAGCTGGCCGATGGCCGCTGGATCGTTCACGACGTCAAGGTCCTGAACCCGGACGTCTGGATGTCGACGCGTGAGTACTTCACGCGGTCACAGGCACAAGGCGTGTTCGCCACCGCGGACTTCACGCCGGGCAAATGGAAGATCAACGCCATTGTTTCACAAAGCAGTTCGGACGCCTTCTTTCTGGAGCAACAGTACGATTTCGAAACGCTGAATATCGCCGGCACACCGCTCGGCGGCGCCGGCAACGGCATCGTCGGCCAATGGAACACGGGCGCAGGATCTGTCGACGACTTTGCTTTCCACCTGACACCACCAGCCGGCCAGTCCACCCTGGTCTACGCCCAGCCCTCGACCGGGTCGTGGAACTGGGGCGGCCCGTCCAATTCCAACGTCATGCTCAATGGCACTACCGCCGCCAACAGCACCAACCAGCTGCGTTTCACGGGCTCGCCAAGCTGGGGCCAGCAGCACGTCTCCACCGCCAAGGTCCACGCCGAATATCCATTGTCCGAGCAGTTCAGCCTGGCTGGCGGCATCGAGGACAGCCACGTCCAGTACGATTCCCAGGCCGTCCGGACCAGCGCCTATGGCATCCAGGCGCAAAATCTGACCCAATCGATGATCAAACCGTCGCCCTTCATGGACGACTTCTTCGGCGGCGCGTTGGGCAGCAACGGTCTGTCGACGTGGACAATCTCGGATGAGTCCTATCTGAACGCCATCCAGCCGGTGACCGTCTATCCAGGTGCCAGCCTCAGTCCACTGGGCTACAATATCGTGTATGGCGACGGGCAGTATGCGCGCTTCAACTTCACCTATGGGACCGACACAAGTGCGGCATTCCTCCAGGCGAAGTACGAGACGCATCTGTTCGGTATTCCCGTTCGCGGCAATGTCGGCTTGCGCTATGAGGAACTCGTCACAACCACCGATGCCCTGACCCGGGTGTCGACGGCCGGTGGGCCGCTGGGGGCGCCAAGCGATTTCAAGTACACGACCTTCGAGTCGAAGCACGACTACATGTTGCCGTCCGCGATTATCGTCGCCGACCTGACCGACACTCTCGTCCTGCGCCTGGCCGACTACAAGTCCTACGCCGCACCGCTCATTCGCCAGAATACGCCGGTCAGCGTGGTGGGCACGCCGACCGTGGATGCGTCCGGCAATACATCCGTCGGGGTCACCTACGGCAATCCGAATATCCATCCGTATCTGGCGGAGTCCCAGGATATCTCTCTGGAATGGTATAACCGCCGCGGCAGCGTCATATCGCTTGCCTATTACCAGAAGACGATTACGGGCTTCATAGCCTCCATCGTCGACAAGAGCCTGGTGTGCCCGACCGATGCCAGCCAATATGGTCTCGGGACCCTGACCTGGGACTCCGTCACCGCCACCTGCCAGTCCAGCCTGGCGGCGCCGGGCACGAAGTTCTACGTCAATTTTTCCGGAAATATGAACTACGAGCAGCCGATCCGCGTGCGCGGCTATGAGTTCAACATCCAGCAGAACTTCGACTGGCTGCCGCACCCGTTCAACAATCTTGGCACGGTCTTCAACTATACCAATACGAAGACGGGCGGCACGATCAACGGCGCCGTGGTCACGCTGAACAACGTATCGCCGCAGTCGGTCAACTGGGTCACCTACTACGAAACGAAGAAGTGGGGGATCCGCACGACCTACAGCTGGCGCGCGACCTATTCTCCGAGCACCTTTTACCAGCCGGTCAACAACATCAAGGTGGCGGCGCGCGACCAGTGGGACCTGTCGGCGACCTACAACCTGTCCGACCGCTTCAGCGTACA
>CBIHPL010000361.1:0-4275 GCA_966212005.1 uncultured Asticcacaulis sp. | reverse complement strand
CGACGCCAATGCCGTCATGGCGGCCGAGATGACGGCGGGGCACGCCGCCTACCTCAAGGGACGGATCGGCCGCGACCCTACGCAGGGTGAGCTCTATGTCGCTCACTTTCTGGGGCCGGACGGCGCCGCCGATCTGGTCACCGCCAATGCGAATCGTCCGGGTGCGTCGGCGGCCGCCCTGTTTCCCGCGGCGGCGCGCGCCAATCCGACCATTTTCTATAGAAAAGGGCAGGCGTTGAGCGTTGCCGAGGTGACAGCCAGGCTGACGAAGACGGGAGGTGCCGAACCCATGACGCTTCAGGCGTCGGCCGGTTCCAAACCTGCGGACGAGGCCTTCGGCAATCCGCTGATCACAGCGCGGCTGGACAAGCTGCGCGCCGACGCCGCCATCATGCAACTGGTATTCGGCAATGGTGAGAACGAGCCGGGCATGCTGTTTAATGCCCAGCTGCTGTCGGCCTTCGGTCCGGATGATGAAAGTGGTGACCACAAGCGCAACGCCCTTATGAAGGCGTTCGGCGGGACGGGCGGATATACCGGCTAAATACCCGCCGCGATTAGTCGGACACCAGGGCGCGTGACAGGCCTTCGCGGTTGTGCGGCAGAAGCAGAGGTTTGACGCCCAGCGATTGCAGGTCTTCGGCCTGGTCGCCGTTCGGCAGCAGGGCGACAATGTTCAGCCGCGCTTCTTCCTGGGTGGCGCGCAGTCCGGCGAGGACGGTGTCAAGGTTCTGGCGGTTGGCGTCTTCATGCAGGTTTTCGAATGTACCTGTGGCAATGATGCAGGCGTCGAGTCCGCCCTTTCGAGCCAGGGCCAGGGCGCGTTCGCGCGAAGTCGAGGTCAGGCAGCGGTGGCCCATTTCCTCAAGCTGATCGCGCAGCTGCGCGGCGCGCAACGAATCGTTGGCCAGCAGCAGGACACGCAGGAAATGCTCCGTCTCGGCGCCTTCCGCCTCAGGCTCGACCGGGCGTGCGGGCACTATGGCTGCCGGATCATAGGGCAGGTCGAGCCAGAATTTCGAGCCGACGCCGGGGGTCGATTGCGCGGCCATGTCGCCGCCCATCAGACTGGCCAGGGACCGCGACAGGCTTAGGCCCAGGCCCGCGCCGGGATATCCTGCCGAAGTGCGGGCGATGCGTTGATGGGGAGCAAAGGCCTGCTCGACTTCGTCCGGTGAGAGGCCGGGACCGGAATCGACGACCTCAATGCGCAGCACCTGTGTGTCCTCGGGGTGGGTGATACGAACTTCGACGCGGCCGTGCTGGGTATACTGCACGGCATTGCTGACGAGATGCTCCAGGATCTGCTCGACCCGGCGTTCGTCGCCCAGGGCGCTTCCTGTCGATGGCGCGGCGGGGGCGGAGAGGGTAAAGCCAAGCTCTTTACTCTGTGCCAGAGCGGCGAAGCCCGCCATCACGCGTTCGCATATCAGTTCGATATCGAGCGGCCGGCGTTCGACGGCGATCTGTCCGGCTTCGGCTTCGTCATTGTCGAGTGTCGTGATCAGTATGGTTTGCAGGCGCGCCACTTCGTCGAGCGCCATTTCTACCAGCCGACGGGGCGCAGGCGCGCGCACCAGGCTGGCTGCGCCTTGCGTAAGGTGGCGTTCGATGTCGCGCAGGCCGGTCTTCACTTCACGCGAAAGGGTTTCCATCAGGGCGACCTTAGCGGATGTCGCGTCTTCACGGCCGCGTGCGGCGTCGAGCGCGCCGGCCTGGAGCTGATAGTGTTCACGCATGTGACGGTTGAGCACCAGCGCCATGGCAAACGCCAGGATCAGGCCGCCGGTCATCAGTTCGGCCGAGCTCGTCTGGGCCCGGACACCGTACAGGACAAGGATCGGGCCGATAAGGGCGGCGGTACCAACCGTCAGGAGATGAAGAAGTACGGGGGTGCAAAAAAAGATGATGCTGACGGCGGCGCCGGTGCAGATCATTTGCAGCACTTCGGCACCGGCGCCGTCGCTGCCCGCCGTCAGGCTGATGACCGTCAGGCAAAGGCTCCACAAGCCGCCGGCCACACCCTGACGCAGAAGGCGCGCCGTGACATTGGCCTCGGTACGCGGCAGAACGGCGAGAGTCTCGGCGCGGTTGCGCAACACCATGAAGGCAGGCCAGATCGCGGTGAACAGGACAATGTAGACAATCATCAGCCACGGCGACACGGTCGCCTTCGCCGCCCATATGAACAGAGGCAGGCCGACGCCGAAAAACCCCAGCACATATGGAAACATACGTGCCTGCGCACGCAGGCCGTAGTCGAGGAGAACCGTATCTGGCGGAAGTTGGGACGCAGTCATGTCGACACCTTATCAGACAGAGATTGCCGCCGGGTTTACTGGATTGTTTTCCAGAGCATGATGCGTTTGGCTCGTAAACGTCATCATGCGCTTTTGTCTGTCGCGATGCAGCCAAAAAAACGTCTGAGACCGCGCTCGGATAGAAGACGATCGATCAAGATGAGTGCATTTTGCAGCGGGTATGCTCGGAAAAATGCCCGGCGCGTATTTTTTTTGCCGTGCACAATCACGGCTTGTGCCGGAACCGTGAAGAAGAGGTAAAGGATTCGTTAGGCAAAACGCGCGAAAATCGCCGTCCAGGAAAGGGTTCGCCCTAACGAATCGCCCAAGGAACTGCCAATGAATGCGTCATCTGCCCAGAGTTCCGCCACCCAGGCTCGCAGCCCCCTTTCGCCGGCGGACATCGAACGCCTGGTGAAAAGCGAAAATGCCGATGACCGCGCTGTTGCCACACACAAGATCTGCCGTGTCATGGAGCGTGCGGAGCTCAGTGCGGGCGACCGGGCGGCAGCCCAGGAAATCATCCGCATGATGGCGCACGACGCGGCGGAGCTGGTGCGCCGGGCGCTGGCCGTGACGCTGCGAACGTCGGAACTGGTGCCGCATGACGTCGCCATGACGCTGGCTCAGGATGTGGCCAGCGTCGCCGTTCCCTTGCTGAGCCATTCGCCTCTGTTCACCGACAAGGACCTCAGCGACATTATTCGTACGGGCGGCGCCACGCGCCAAATCGCCATCGCCAAACGCGACACTCTGTCTGAAACCGTTACGGCGGCTCTCGTCGACAATGCGGTTGAAGAAGCTGTGGTCATCGCCTGCGCCAACGACAATGCCCGTTTCTCGGAAAACAGCATGGGCAAGGTCGTCGATCGTTTCGGCGAATCCGAAGTGGTTCACAGCGTGCTGATCAATCGCGCCAGCCTGCCTGTGACGGTTAGCGAGCGGCTGGTCCACATGGTCAGCTCGGCCATGCGCGAACATCTGATCACCCGCCATCACATCAAGCCCGAAACGGCGATGGAGCTGGTCAACGCTGCCCAGGAGCGTGCGACGGTCGACATGGCCGATGCGTCGGGCGCCAGCCGCGACCCGGCCGAACTGGTCAAGCATCTGTCGGCCAATGGCCGCCTCACGCCGTCCCTGATGCTGCGGGCCCTGGCGCGCGGCCATATGCCCTTCTTCGAACACGCCCTGTCCGAACTGTCGGGGGTTCCGCACGAACGCACGTGGCTGATGGTTCACGATGCAGGCTCGCTGGGGCTGCGCGCCATATATGACCGCGCGGGGCTTCCCGGCCGGCTGTTCCAGACCTTCCGCATTGCTGTCGACACGTGGCGGACCCTGCATGCCGAAGCCGGCCATCTCGACGCGATCCATTTCCAGGAGCGGCTGATCGAACGTTTCCTGACGCAGGTGCCGTTCGCACCACGCGAAGATCTGATCTATCTGTATGAACGGCTTGACCGGGACTCCAGCGGACGCAGGTGGGCAACGAAGGCGGCCGAGCCGGAAGCTTCACTCAGCAAGGCTGCCTAGAGAGACATGCCAACAAGCGTGTAGCGGTTTTCGGTTAAATATAGCGATAAAACAATGATTTGGAGCATGGTGGCGATTCGATCCAAACGCACCTGCTCCATGCGCAGCGACAGACACTAAAAAAGCCGCTGGGAAACCAGCGGCTTTTTTATCGTCGAGTGTCTGACGTGATCAGCCGTTCTGACCGATCGAATCGAGGTGTTCCTTGACTCGGGCTTCCAGGGTTTCGGCCAGAATCTTGCCCATCGGATGATTGTCCGCCTTGATCTGGTCGCGGACTATGGCGCGAATGGTATCCAGATGCGCGTCAACCAGCTTGCGGGGCGCCAGCTTGCGCTTCTCTTCCTCGTCCAGCATCTTGCACAGCGAACCGGCGACGCGGGTAATGAAGGGATAGCCATAGGTGGTGCCGAGGCCTTTCAGGTCATGGGCGCGATAG
>CBIHPL010000360.1:0-4278 GCA_966212005.1 uncultured Asticcacaulis sp. | reverse complement strand
CAGGCGTATACGGCCGGCTTTACCGGCTCGCTGGCGCGCGTCTCGACGCCGATATGGCAAAAGGAATGGACATGGTCGCTGGGGCTTGAGCTTCTGGCGTCGCGTGAAAAGGCGACCATCGCCAATACCACGCTGTCGGCGTTCGAAACCTACTACCTCGCCAATATTCCGGCTCGGCTGGGCTTCGACCAGAGCGATGACCTGCTCAATCCGACCAAGGGGTACCGGCTGGCGCTACAGGGCGGTCCGCAATTCTCGCTTTCGGGCACGGCGTCCTCGACCTTCCGCACGATATTCGACGCAAGCTATTACAAGGCCTTCGGCGCAAAGATCGTCCTGGCCACGCGGGCGCGCGTCGGCTCGTTGACGGGCGGCACGACCGCCAATATTGCGCCGTCGCGCAGGCTCTATGCCGGCGGCGGCGGCTCGGTGCGCGGCTTTGCCTACCAGGGACTGGGCCCGCTGGACGCCACCGGGGACCCGACCGGCGGCCGCAGCCTGTTCGAAGCGTCGGCCGAAGTCCGTTACCGCTGGGGCGACTGGGGCGTCGTGCCGTTCATCGACGTCGGCCAGGTCTATGACGCCCAGTTTCCGGACTTCTCGGACATGCGGGTCGGCATAGGCGTCGGCGCCCGCCTCTACAGCAATTTCGGCCCCATACGCATCGACGTCGCCACGCCTCTCGACCGCCGCACAGACGAGCCGCAATTCGCGCTCTATGTCGGCATTGGCCAGGCCTTCTGATGGATACGAATCGCAAGCCATCACCAGCGCCGGAAAGCGACGTGCCCGAAAAACCGGGACGTGTGAAGGCGCGTCTGCGCGGCTGGGCGGCGGAATTCAACCGGCGCATGCGGTGGCGGGATCTTCGCTGGGAAAAGGTCGGGCTCTACTGCGTCTCGGTTGTCGCCGGCGCATTGCTTCTGGTCATCGCGCTGGGTCTTGGTATCAATACAGGCGCGGGCAAGCGCCTCTTGCTCGGTTTCGTCAACACATTCAGCCTGGAAAGCGGGCTTGGCGTCCGCATCGGGGCCATAGACGGTTCCATCTATGGCGACATGACCCTGCGCAACGTCGAGCTGCGTGACGGCCGGGGCGTCTTCGCCCGTTCGCCGCGCATCGAAATCGACTGGCGCCCCCTGGCCTATCTCAACCGCCACGTCGATATCAAGGACGTGTCGAGTCCGCTTGTCGAGGTCCTGCGCAGGCCGGAACTGCGCCCCAGCACGAAGCCGCCCAGACCGAATGAACCCCTGCTGCCCGATCTCGACATCGATATCGACAGCCTGAAGGTCGAACGGATCACCCTTTCCCCCGGGGTCGCGGGGCCCGAGGCGCGCTCGGCCTTCCTGTCCGGCGCGGCGCACCTGACCGACGGCCGCGCCCAGATGACCGCGACTGGCGAAAGCGACCGCAACGACCGCATCGAAGTCATCCTCGACTCCGTGCCCCAGGCCAACCGGCTGGACCGCGACACGGCGGCTGGACCTGACCGCGCACCTGAGCGCGCCGGAAGACGGCGTCATCGCCGGACTGGCCGGACTGAAGCAGCCTCTGCGCGCCAACATCACCGGCAAGGGCGAGTGGAAAAACTGGAAGGGCAAGCTTATGGCCCGTTACGGTGAGGGTGAGCTGGCCGATCTAGATCTCACTGCCCGAAGCGGCCGCTTCGGCGTCTCCGGTATTACGCGACCGGACCTGTTCCTCGGCGGCGAGTCGGCCGCCATCCTTCAACCCTTCGTGCGCGTCGATCTCGACTCGACCTTGCGCAAGCGCAATCTCGACATGGACCTGGGGCTCACATCGGAAGTGGCGACCGTCAAGGCGGCGGGCCTGCTGAACCTCGAGGCCAGCCGGTTCGGCCGGCTGGAGGTGCAGGTCCGCCTGCTCCGACCCGAACGGCTCGACCGAAGCTTCACAGGCCAGGACCTGCGCGCCGACCTGACGCTCGAAGGCGCTTTCGGCACACCGCGCATCGACTACGATATCGACGTTACCCGCTTCGGCCTCGGCAAGATTTACCTCACCAACCTGCACGCCGAAGGCAAGAGCCGAATCGACCGACACGGCAAGGTCACCGTGCCGCTCAATGTGCGCCTGGCCAGCCTGTCCGGCATCAGCCCCGAGGTCGATCCCCTGCTGACCAACCTGCGCCTCGACGGCGAAATCGACATCGTGGACGGCAAGGCGGACAGCCAAGACCTTTCCCTGAAAAGCGATCGTCTTTCAGCGCGCGGCTCCCTGCATGCCGATCTATCCGCAGGCACTTTTCAGAGCGACGTGAAGGCGGCCCTCAAGAATTACCGCATCGAAAACCTGGGCACGGTCAATGTCGACACAGGTGCGCGCATTATCCGCAACGCATCGGGCATGAGCATCGCCGGCACATTCACGGGTCAGTCGACACGTTGGGAAAACACTTCGATCGCCAAGGCTTTGGGCGGTAACGCACGCCTGAGCGGCGGTTATGCCCTTTCGCCCAACGGCCAGGTGAACTTGCGCAATGTCACGGGTAACGCCCCGGCTTTCCGGCTGCTGGGCTTGAGCGGCACCTTCGGACCTGACAGCCGGCTGAAGTTCAATGCCCGCGCGCAATCGACGCAGTACGGTCCACTGGAGGCGGTCGTTACCGGCACGGTCGATGCCCCCCAGGCCGTGGTCAAGGCTGCCAGCCCCGGTCTCGGCATGGAGATCCGGAATGTCATCGCGACGCTCAGCGCTACCCAGCAGGGCTATGCCGTCAAGGCCAATGGCGACAGCGTCTACGGACCGTTCGATGCCGACACCCTGATCGTCATGAAGCAGGGTCCCTTGACCGTCGATATTCGCAGCGGTCATTTCGCCGGTGTCGGCATGCAGGGCCGGATCGTCCAGAGCCAGGCCGGGCCGTTCACCGGTACGCTGGCGCTCGATGGATCAGGCCTCAACGGCACCGCAGAACTTTACAGCGCCAAGGGCGATCAGGGGGCCGCCATACAGGCCGTCGGCAACAACGTTACGGTACCCGGCCAGACGGGCATCCAGGTCGGCCGGGCCATCATCACCGCCAATGCCGTGCTGCGCAAGGAAATCGCCGTCGATGCGGATGTTCAGCTGGGCGAGATGACCTATGGGACCTTCCTGCTGTCGACCGGCCGCGCCAAGGTCGCGCTACGCGGGCAGAATGGTACGGTCCAGGCGGTCGCCAGGGGCCAGAAGGAGGTACCGTTCGAAATCGCGCTGAACGGCGAAATCCGGCCCAACCTCTACACCGTCGCCGCCAAGGGCAAGGCCAACAATATCGACTTCAGGCTTGCCAACCCGGCGAAGATTCGCCGCGACGGCAGCCGCTGGAGCCTCGATCCGACAACGCTGGTCACCGAAGACGGCCGTATGGACATCTCCGGTCATTTCAACGGCGGCTACCGTATACAGGCCAGACTGAGTCAACTGAACCTGGCGGCCGTCAACGCCTTCATGCCGGATGCGGGCCTGACGGGTTCCGCCACCGGCGCCGTCGACTTCGTCCAGACCGGCAACGGCTATCCAACCGCGCGCGCCAATCTCAGGGTCAACAACTTCTCGCGCGCCAGCGTTTATACGGTTTCGACGCCCGTCGACCTGGTCGTCGACGCCAGCCTGAACCCCAGCCTTATGCCGTCCGGCAATTTCCTGCGTGCCCTGGTCCGGCGCGGCGGCGCTGTCGTTGGCCGTATCCAGGTGAACCTGTCGCCGTCCCCGTCGGGAGAAGGCTGGATGCGCCAGATCGAGACCGCCGGCGTCTCCGGCGGCATCCGCTATAACGGCCCGGCCGAAGTCCTGTTCTCACTGACCGGCCAGGCGCGTCAGCAACTGAGCGGTCCAGTCGCCGTCGCCGCCGACTTCTCCGGCCGGCTCAACGATCCGCAGCTTAACGGCGTGATCAAGGCGTCAAGCCTGACCTATGACAACGAAACCTTCGGCACGCGCATCACCGCCATGAAGCTGGACGGCAGGTTCAGCAACGACCGGCTGGAACTGACGACATTCAGCGGCCGCGCCGGCAGTGGCACCGTGTCAGGCAATGGCTGGGTATCGCTGGCCGCCAACGAGAAGTTCCCGCTTGAGGTCCATGTCGAACTCAGGAACGCGCGTCTGGCGCGCTCGGACAATGTCGATTCGACCGTTTCGGGCACACTCGATTTCACCAACAATGCGACCGACGGCCCGCTGATCAAGGGCAACCTGCGCCTGCCGGAAGTCCGCTATGTCTTCATCCGCCAGGGGGCCGCCGAAATCAACGAACTGTCAGGCGTCCGG
>CBIHPL010000359.1:0-4306 GCA_966212005.1 uncultured Asticcacaulis sp. | reverse complement strand
ATATTCAATGTCATTGACGATGTTAGCGGTCACCATATATAAAAACTGATCTATCCGTATGATAGACTTCGAATCTTCTTAAAACGGCCGATGTTCCTTCTTTATAGCCTTGTCGATGGTCATGTTACGTGAAAATTTAAGCGGTAGTGCGTCGAAGAAACATGGTACCGGTCACATGCCGGAATTGGCGCCGCTTGCCCGCCTCTCCGATTTGATATCGCAGCAGCTGGGCGTCGACATTGTTCGTGGCCTTTATGCCGCGGACGACGCGCTGCCGACCGAGGTGACGCTTAGCCAGCAATGGAATGTGTCCAGAACCGCGGTGCGCGAAGGCATTCGCGTGGTAGCGTCCAAAGGCATGATCGAGACCCGGACGAAAGCCGGCACGATTGTGACGGAACGCTCGCGCTGGCATCTGCTCGACCCGGCCGTCTTGTCGTGGATGCGTCTGGCCGAACCGGACGAAGCCTTCATACGCTCATTGCTCGAGTTGAGACTGATCATCGAGCCCCAGGCGGCTGCCCTGGCGGCGAAACGCAGGACGGCGGAGGACCTGTCGAGGCTGCGCAAGGTGCTCGACATCATGGCGGCGGCGGACAGGACCGAAGAAGCCGCGCGCCAGGCTGACATTCAGTTCCACCGCGCCATTCTGAACGCTGCCCGTAATCCGGCCCTGATGCCGCTGGCTGACTCCATCGAAGCCGCCATAACCTGGTCGAACACCTATAAAACCAGGTGCGGGATTTCTATCCGGGATTCCGTTGCGGATCACGAGCGCATTCTGGACGCGATCGAGCGGCAGGAAGACTCCGAAGCGCGGTGGCTTACCGAAACCCTGGCGCGGTCGGCGGTAAACCTGGGTTCGGCTACACCGCCGTTCGGAAACGCAAACCAGGACGCACCGGCGCCGTTCGCCCGCGCCTTGGTATAGGCGCCCTGGCCGGCCTTGAGTCTGCCTGGGTAAATCGCGCCGAACGGGGCCCCTTCCCTGTCTTTTCGGGCTCAAGGCGTGCGGCTGTTGCGGTTTTGATATCGGTCCCATTTTGCCGCGAGAAAATGTCCGACAACATGCTGACGCTTTCGCATAATTTGTGCGCAATATAATTCACATTTACCAGAATTATACTGTTGTTGTCTTGTCGATTTCGGCGTGGTTTCGTTCTAAATGTGTGAACGGCAAGCAGGATGCTATCCACGATCAGATGCGTCAGAATAGCCTGTTTCACCAATATTTGTCTGATATAATACTGGTAATCTTACCACCTGCGCGTCGCAACGCCGCAGCGCAATAACAGTTCCATCGATGACGCACTTTCTTTTCGCTTCGTAATCAACGAGCAAAGGTTTGATTTTATAGTTCAATGGATTTAGCTGTAGTGTCCGGACTTATAGATGGCGTTCCAATCCTCTATGGAAATTGAAACAACACAAAAATCGCCGCGTCGTGGGCGGGCCAGCGCGACCATTCACGACGTCGCCAGGCACAGCGGCGTTTCCCCCATGACGGTTTCGCGGGTCATCAACGGCGAAACCAATGTCCGTGAGGAAACGCGCCAGAAGGTGCTTGCCTCGGTCCAGGAGCTTAACTATTCGCCGAGTACGACGGCACGGTCCCTGGCCTTGCGGGATGAGACCCAGATCGCGGTTCTCTACTCCAATCCGTCAACCTCCTATCTGAACGAAATCCTGATCGGCGCGCTGACGCAAACGGGTCTGCTGGGATGCCGGCTGACGCTTGCCGCCTGTGACGGGATCGACGGCGCGCTGGAAACGCTTGAACATCTGAAGGCGACGGGGATCGACGGCATCCTCCTGCCCGCCCCCCTGTCCAATTCCAACCGCGTCGCCCTGGCGCTCGACAGCATGAACCTGCCGTCGGTGGGCATTGCCGCGGCGCAGCAGCCTCCCGGCCGCTCGATCATCGGCGTCGATGACCACGCCGCCGCCTTTGCCATGACGACCTGGCTGGTTGAGCGCGGCCACACACGGATCGGCTTCATCAAGGGGCATCCGAACAACCGCGCCAGCGATTTCCGCACCGAAGGCTTCTTCGCCGCGATGAATGCGGCCGGGCTCGACGTCGAAGTCGATCTGGTTGCGCAGGGCTATTTCGACTATCATTCGGGCTTCAAGGCGGCGGCGCAGTTGCTAGACCGCCCGGACCGGCCGACCGCCATCTTTGCTGCGAATGACGACATGGCCGCCGGCGTCCTGGCCAATGCCCACAGTTTTGGCGTCAAGGTTCCGACCCAGCTGACCGTTGTTGGCTTTGACGACACGACGATCGCGACAACGGTCTGGCCGGAGCTGACAACGGTCCGCCAGCCGACGGTCCAGATGGCGTCCCAGGCCGTGGAGATGCTGCTGCTGCAGATCCGCGCCAAGCGCGCCGGAACGGTCTATGAGCCACGCCGCGAGCTTCGCGACTTCGAGATCATCGAACGTCAGTCATCGGCCCCGGTCCCGAAGGGGTAAGCGGTCGGGTCGGTATTGGTTACGGCTGAGTCGGTCGATATTGACATAGGGCGAAACGCCGCTTCAGCGCCTGTTGGATTTGCCGGCGAAGACGATCGCTAGCTAGCTACCTACCTTCAGGTTCCGATCTTTCGCGATTGGAGTATATGCAACCATCATTTGATCACCGACGACCGACCGGCTTGATTGGCTGTGTTACTCAATCCATCAAAAATATCCTAAGCAAATGCCGCTTTGCGTACGTTTAATGGAGGTACGAGAGGTTGCGCTGCTTCTGAGAAGGCTTGCAGCCTAATTTTGCCACCTTCTAGACGAATCCAGCCTTCACCTCGCATTCCCAGCGAATCGCCAACCGTAACTGGCATCCATTCATCATCGGCGAAGCCGACGTCATCTATGATAGTATCTAGCCATGCAACATTGGAGCTATCAGTATAAATATCGTCTAACCGTGGATTGGACAAATCTGCGTCAATCGTCACTGGCGTCGGTGGATTAGTGCCATAAGGTTTGCCTTCTTCAAGAAGTACATTTCCACCGGAACTCGTAATCGATATCAACTCATTAGTTAATACGCTGCGGTATTGCCCAGGTTTTATTGATCCATTCGATGTGACTGCCAATCCAGCGAAAATCTTTTTTCCTTTTAGACGCATGGGCTTTGCATCTACATACACGAGCTTAAAGTTTGCCATATTTATCTTTCCGCTCACCATTCGAAATAAGAACCATTTTTGACTCGAGCGATATCATCTTTCAATTCCATCCTGAGCTTAACAGGCAGGTCTGACTTCTGTAAAATGGACTGCTTCGCGAGAATTTCCAACGTAGCGGGTGAATATCCCTTCGATGGCAACCCAGACTTTATCTGTCCCCAATGCGTAGTCTCCTCCATCATATCTATTACCCGCATTTTTTGCGGATTATATCTAAACCAGACTCCGCTTTCGAGACTTTCTCCACCAAATACGCCGATGGTTGGTCCCATTTCATTTCCGGCCCGGCGAACAGCCACACCATTTGTTCGCATGTCACGAAGGGCATTGGCGAACAGTTTTCGCATTGGATCGCCTTTGGGCAAATCTTTTACGAGCGCAGCATACCCATCTCCGGCCTGTCCAAATTCAGAGCGCCATGCATCTAGTCGAACGTTCTTCTCTAAACGCACCGCACCGCTTCCAGCTGCTTCAGCAACATCGTCGATGGCTGCCCGCCCTAGGTTTCTACCTACACGACTCAAACCAGTGCCGCGTAAGGCCCCACCCGGTCCGGGGATAATGTTCGGAAGCATTTGGCCTGCCGCCCTGCCCCACCATTCGGGCAATGTGTGATTGCGAGCAGCCGACTGGTACCCCGAATTCAAACCCTCCAAGCCTTTTCCGACTGCTTGCGCGATTCCCGTAGCAATCTCCAGCCTCCCGACACCCGTCGGATCATGCAACTTTCGAGCAGTCTCACCCAAGGCTTGCAAGGTTTCCATTGGATGCTCTCCAACAAACTTGAGTCCTTCTACGAGGCCAAATTCAAAATCCCTGACCCCGCTATAGGCGGCTGATAGGAATCTGTCGGCTTCGCCATTATACTGCGGAACAAAAACCAGCTTTCCAAATTCACCAAGTTGAATTTCCTTGGTCGCATCACTTCTATAAGAGACCTGAGTATCTACCCAATTATTAGTCTCGCTATCTGTGAGCTGCCACCGAATTCCATCTTTGTTAAGGTATGGAGTGACCGTGAATTTACTGACATTTTCAGAAATCAAGTAGGCCTTCGGGGGGGGCAGCCCAGTATAGGCCGCTGCCGCAGCGCTTGGCGCGCGTGAGCCGGGAGG
>CBIHPL010000358.1:0-4312 GCA_966212005.1 uncultured Asticcacaulis sp. | reverse complement strand
TGGCCGGACCTTCTTCTTGAGCGGCCGGTACAGCTTCTGATTCTGTCACGAAATCTCCGGTACACACTCCCCCGATCACCGGAAACCTCGGCACGGCTGCTTCCCCCAGGCAGTCGTGATTTTTTATGTGGGGTGGAAAACGACATGCGTGTAGAAGAGAGTGGCTACCGGCGCGAAGACCGGGCTTTGCAGACAACCCAGGGCACCATGTTCGAACTCAGCCAGATCCGGTGCTTTGTTATCGCCGCCGAAGAGCTGCATTTCGGCCGCGCCGCCCGCCGCCTCAACATGACCCAGCCGCCGCTCAGCCGGCAGATCCAGGTGCTGGAGCGCATCTTAGGGGTGCCGTTGTTCGAGCGCACCAGCCGCAGCGTGCGGCTGACGCCGGCGGGACGGGTGTTCCTGCCCGAGGCGCGGCGTATCGTCTGGCTGGCGGAAAGCGCGACATTGGCCGCACGCAAGGTGGCCCACGGCGACGCCGGTCGCATCGGCATCGGCTTTACCGCGGTATCGGGCTATAATTTCCTGCCGCAGATCGTTGCCCAGGCCCGCGCCCGCCTGCCCAATATTGAACTGGCCCTGCACGAAATGGTGTCAGGCCAGCAGGTCGAGGCGCTGCAAACCGGCCTGATCGACATTGGCTTTCTGCGCCAGCCGCTTGATCGCCACGGCTACGAGTCTGAACGCGTGGTGTCCGAAGGCCTGGTCGCCGCGCTGCCGATCGGCGACCCGCGCCTCAATGCCGACGAACTGACGCTGAAGGCCTTCGATGGCTCGCCGCTGATCATGTATTCGCGCGAAGGCGCGGGCTATTTTCATTCCATGCTGATCGGCCTGTTTGCCGAGGCCGAGGTGATGCCGGATTATGTGCAGCAGGTGACGCAGATCCATTCCATGCTGGGTCTGGTGCGCGCTGGTCTGGGCGTCGCCATCGTGCCGCGCACGGCCACCAGTCTGCATTTCGCCGGCGTCCAGTATCGCGACATCGTCACCACGCCGGAAAAGCCGGTCGAGCTCTATATGTGCTGGCGGCGCGAAAACGCCAATCCGGCCTTGCAGCCCGTCCGCGACCTGTGTGTCGAAGTGGCGCCAAGGACAGTCTGATCAGGCGCGGTCCCAGGGGAAACTTAAGGTCGGCGCGTTGGCGTGGCGTCTGTGGCGCAGACGGATGGTGGCGCCGCTGCCGGGGACAATCTCAAGCGTCACCTGATTGCTGTTGAGCGGCTTCATGACCCCGCCGATTTCCATGCCCGTCAGCTGGTGCTCGCCATAGCCGCCGGCCTGGATCGTGATCGTCCGTGTACGGAATGGGTGGGTATTGACCAGGGTCACCGTAGTCGTTTCGTCGCTCAGTTCGCTGACCAGTGCAGCGAGATCTTCCGGGATACCCGCGCGTTTGCGGACCGGATCGAAATAGCGCAGGCGGGCATACATCAGCGCGCCGCCTTGCGCAGGTGATGATTTCGACCAGGTGGGCCGCGCGATATGGATGGCGCCGCACATCAGGTGCAGCAAAGGCGTCACCGTCGCCGGATTGAATTTCAGCATGGCGTCGGCCAGCCGCGTATCCTTCGTCGTCGTGTCCTTGGCGACGCCATCCATCTTGCGCCGGACAGCATCGAGCGACTCGCGCAAGGCGGTTACCGGATAGGCGCTGTTGCGGCCTTTCAGGTAATTGACCCACGGGTGGTCTGCGTCGGCGCGGGCAAGGTCGCTCTCGCGCATCGACATGTACCAGATATCCAGTCCGTTGGCGCGATAAGAGCCGGGCTTATACGAATACCAGCCGTCTTTTCCGAACATGGTCGGCGCGTGCGGCTTGCCGTCGATCAGTTTCGTCTGCGCATTGATGGCGTCGGCCTGGTCGCGCCACACCTGGAGGTACTTGTCGTCGCCCGTCAGCAGATAGGCGTTCATGAAGGCGACGATGCTGCGCGGCACGCGGTTGCGGTCTTCGCGCTTGCCGGTCACCGGATCGACGGGCGAAAAGTCCCAGCCATAGACATTGCCGTACCACTGCTTGCGCTTGCCGCCGATGCGGCCGTCGAGATCGACAAAGCTCGGCAGGATATTGCCATTCTTGCGGGCGCGGGCGATCCAGGCGTCGATATAGCTGGTCAGCCAGTCGCGATACTTGCGCTCACCCGAAATCATATAGGCGTTCATCACCAGGCTGGTGGACTGGAGATTGAGCGGGCTGTCGCCGACCACGTCGGTATATTCGACATAGTGATCGAGCGTCTCCTGATAGGTCGACTCGCCGTGCTCCATGAAAAAGCCCGTGGGGTCGAACGGATCGCCCGCCCAGTCGAGCGCCGTCGCCTTGCGCAACATAGGTCCCTTGGAGCCGTTGATCATCGAGCGGATCAGCTTGCGGCGCGGATCGTAGTTTTTGGCTTCGGTGTCTTCGCCGGTGTAGAAGCCGGAAAAGCGCCGGGCCCGGTCGTGAAACGCCGGATTGCGCGGATCGGACAACCCCATCAGGTTGAAGACCGACAGCCCTTCGGACAGGTGCTGCCAGTCGCTCATCACCGGGAACTCGCGGTGGTACATGCCGTCACGCGCGATCGTTGTCTCAACTGTGTGCGCCTCGGTATACTGCTTGAGATGGCCCTCCCAGGCCTGGGTGTAGAGGTCCTTGACGCGGTCCGAACCGCCAAGCGCATGCAGGTACGGCCAATCATTGCAGTTTTCGATGGCGTCGTCGGGCCCGTCATTGGCGCCCCAGCGCTCAAAGCACTGGAAGTAGCCTTGCGCATCGAAGTACTTGGCATAGAAGGCCTCGGCCGCCTCGCTCTGGACGCGCAGGGCTTCGCGTTGCAGCAGCGCCCATTCCGGCGGCGCCATCGGCGTATCGATGATGGCGGCAGGCGCGGCGTGACGGGGGGCTGCCTGGGCGGGCAGGCCGGCAGAGACGGCGAGCGCACAGGCTCCGGTCAGCAGGCGGCGGCGGTCGATCATGTTCAGGCTCAGTCGATCTTGAGGCGTTCGATACGGCCGGTGATGAAGGCGAATGCCAGGATGGTCACCAGGCAGTGTACGCCGACATAGATCAGGGCGCCGTCGAACGATCCGGTCAGGGCGACAATATAGCCGATGACGATGGGTGTCACGATGCCGGCGCTGTTGCCGAACATGTTGAAGACGCCGCCGGCCAGGCCGATATATTCGCGCGGCGCCACGTCCGACACCACGGCCCAGCCCAGCGAGGCTATGCCCTTGCCGAAGAAGGCCACGGCCATCAGCGTAATGACCAGCCATTCCTGATCGGCCCAGGCGCAGGCAATGATCGCCATGGCCAGGAACATGCCGGTATAGACCGGAATCTTGCGAGACAGGCTGACATTGCCGGTTTTCTTGAGCAGGAAGTCGGAAATGATGCCGCCGGCCAGACCGCCGATAAAGCCGCACAAGGCAGGGGCTGCCGCGGCAAAACCCGCCTGGACGATATTCAGCCCACGCTCCTTGACGAGGTAGATCGGGAACCAGGTGACGAAGAAATAGGTCAGCACGTTGATGCAATACTGCGCCAGATAGATGCCGAGCAGCATGCGGTTGCTGAGCAGGAATTTCAGCCTGGCGAAGCTGAAGCCCCCCTTGTCGCCCACTTTACGCGCCTCCATGCTGACCGCGCCGCCGTCTTTGAGGAGTTGAAGTTCGCCGGCATTGACCATCGGGTGCTGGTCCGGGCTGCGGATAAAGCGCGAGAAGACAAAGGCGGCGATGACGCCGAGTACGCCCATGAACCAGAAGACCGAGCGCCAGCCGAAATCGTGGACCAGCCACGACATCAGAGGCGCGAAGGCGACCAGCGCGAAATACTGCGCCGAATTGAAGATCGCCGAAGCCGTGCCGCGCTCCGACGCCGGAAACCAGGCGGCGACGATGCGCGCATTACCAGGAAACGACGGCGCTTCGGCCAGGCCCACCATAAAGCGCAGGACGAACAGCGTGCCGACGATCGACAACCCGCCGATAAAGCCGGTGAACCCCTGCAGGGCCGTGAAGATAGACCACAGGGCAATCGCCCCGACATAGACGCGCTTGACGCCAAAGCGGTCAAGGAGCGCGCCGCCGGGAATCTGCGCCGCCACATAGGCCCAGCCAAAGGCCGACAGGATAAAGCCCATCTGCACGGGTGACAGGCCCAGCGCGTCGGCCGCCGCCGAGCCGGCGATCGAGAAGGTCGAGCGGTCGGCATAGTTGATGGTGGTGATCAGGAAGAGCAGCGCGATCAGCCAGTAACGGGCATGAGACGCTTTCGCTGGGGTCGCGTTGGGCACTGCGGACATGTTTCACTCGCTGTATTTAT
>CBIHPL010000357.1:0-4322 GCA_966212005.1 uncultured Asticcacaulis sp. | reverse complement strand
ACGATGTCGCGCGCACCGACCTTGGCGAACGGATAACCGTTGCGCGGCAGGACGACACCGACATTGGCTTCTGCCGCCAGCACGGAATTGGCGGAGATCACGTCGCCGGCGCGCAACGGCAGGGCGTCGCGGATCAGGCTTTCCGGCACGGTCGGCTGTGCGTCGATCCGGATATCGCCCAGCTTGTAGGGCGTGCCGGGAAGCGCCGTAAGGGTCGCGGCCACCGGCTGGCCCTCGGTGGCGGGCGCGGTGATCGTCGTGGTGACCTTGCCGTCGTAATAGCCGGCTGACTTCATCAGCCGGACAGCCAGCGCCTGGTCTTCATTGGCGCGGGCCCGGACCATGGCGGCGTTGGCGGCCTTGCCGTCGCCGCTTTCAAGTGCGCTCAGGTCCTTGAACCGGCCGTCCTGGCCGATGGGCTTCAGGCCGGTGACCCTGGTGCTGTACGAAATGCTGGGCGGTGTCTCCGGAGCGGTGGCCGTCTGGACGGGCTGGACGTCGTATCCTTCAAGCGGCGCCAGGCTTTGGGCCAGTTCGGCGTCTTCCGGTGTTCCTACGGGCGCCAGTTCCTGGGCCGCGCTCCCTTCGGCCTGGACCGTACCTTGGGGGAGATCTTCGCCGCCGTCGAGCGCCGGCAAGGCCGCTTCGAACTCGGCGTCAGGGACAATAGGGGTGTCGAGCGACGCCGGCGGCGGAACCGGTTGCTCGGTCTCCGGCGGAGAGGGCAGGGTCACGGTCGGTGTGCCAGGTGGCGGCGGGGAGTCCGGCGCCTGTGCGGTCTTGTCGTCCTTTTTTGTGTCTTCGTCCTCCTTGCCTATGACCGGCGGAAGGGGCAGGGGGACCATTACCGCAGGGGGTTCGGCAGGTGAGGTGGTTACGCCGGGGGCGGGCTGGGTGCTTGGAGGAACGTCCTGGTCCGCGGCGGCCATTGCCGGCGCGCCGCACAGGGCCACGGGCGCGACCAGACACCAGGCCAGTTTTCCGGACCCGGCACACAGGCGCGATCTGACCCCTGGCTTAAAAATCTGTATCGCCCTCTCACTGGCGTTCGCAATGAACGCATAGGCTTAAGGAGGTTAAGAGACTGCAAAAAATCCATATGGATTGGGCATTCCCCATCCTGTCGACATTCCGAATTCGACCGCAAGGAGCGGAGCGCGCGGGGCGCAGCCAAGGCATAGATTGTGACCGCCTGAGGGATGTCAGATCAAGGAGACTATACTATGTTAGACACCATGACCGCCGTTTCAACCGACACGCGTATGCAGTCCGTCCGTGATCGCGATCCCCGCGAGGACGGCCAGTTCGTCTATGCCGTTGTCACCACTGGGGTTTTCTGCCGTCCGTCGTGTGGTGCGCGTACGCCGAAGCCCGAAAATATCCGCTTTTATGCCGGGCCGGATGACGCACGGGCGGCCGGGTTCCGCGCCTGCCTGCGCTGCCGGCCGGAGCAGCCGCTGGGCGCGGCCCAGGCGGCCATGATCGCCGAGACCTGCCGCCATATCGAAACTGCCGACAGCGAGCCGACGCTCGAGCAACTGGCGAGGCGGGCGGGGCTGAGCCCGTTTCACTTCCACCGCGTCTTCAAGGCCGCGACAGGCCTGACGCCCAAGGCCTATGCCCGGGGCCACCGCGCGCGCCGCGTCCGTGAGGAGCTGGCCGGCGGCGGCCGGGTGACCGACGCGCTTTATGATGCCGGGTTCAATTCCAGCGGACGGTTCTATGAAAGCACCAATGAAATCCTCGGCATGACGCCGACGCGGTTCCGGAACGGCGGCGACGGAACCGATGTCCGCTTTGCTGTCGCGGATACGAGTCTGGGCGCTTTGCTGGTTGCCGAAAGCGACAAGGGGATATGCGCCGTTGCATTGGGCGACGACCCGGACACATTGGTGCGCGACCTTCAGGACCGGTTTCCAAAGGCGCGCCTGATCGGCGACGACGACGTCTTTCAGCGCCGCGTTGCCGAGGTTGTGGGGTTGGTCGAACATCCCGGCAGGGGTGTCGAACTGCCGCTCGATATCCGCGGCACGGCCTTTCAGCAAAAGGTTTGGGCGGCGCTGCGGCGCATACCCGCGGGGCAAACGCTGAGCTATGCCGAACTCGCCGAACGCATTGGCGATCCGAAGGCGGTAAGAGCTGTCGCCGGCGCCTGCGCCGCCAACAGCCTGGCGCTGCTGGTGCCGTGCCACCGCATCGTGCGGACCGATGGCGCCTTGAGCGGCTATCGCTGGGGCACCGAACGCAAGCGCGTTCTTTTGCAGCGCGAGTCTGGCCGATGAGTCCGGAAGACTATGATTGGAAAGCGGTGGAGGCTGAGCTAAATGAACATGGCTGCGCCGTCCTGCCGGGGCTGCTGGACGCTGAACAGTGCCACGACATAGCCGGCATCTATGTCACCGGCGCGTTTCGCAGCCATATCCATATGGCGCGTCACGGCTTTGGCCGCGGTGACTACAAATATTTTGCCTATCCCTTGCCCCTCTTGGTGACGGAGCTGCGAACCGGGCTTTATCCGCCGCTTGCGGCGATCGCCGGACACTGGAACCGGCGTATGGGAATCGACGTCCGTTATCCGGCGACGCACGCCGATTACCTGGCGCAATGTCACGCAGCCGGGCAGGTTCGGCCGACGCCATTGCTGCTGAACTATGGACCGGGCGATTATAACTGCCTGCATCAGGATCTTTACGGCGACCTCGTCTTTCCGTTGCAGGTGGCGGTCCTTTTGTCGCAGCCCGAGGAGGATTTCACCGGGGGGCAGTTCGTACTCACCGAACAGAGGCCGCGCATGCAGTCCCGCGCCGAGGTCGTACAGCTGCAACAGGGTGACGCCGTCATATTCGCTGTCCATCACCGGCCGGTGCGCGGCGCCCATGGCGATTATCGCGTAACCATGCGCCACGGCGTCAGCCGCGTCCGGTCGGGACGACGCCGGACGCTCGGGATCATTTTCCACGATGCCGCCTGAACAATCGGACCTGTTCGCCGCGCCGCTGTCGGAAGGCGTCACCGTTCTGCGCGGCCTTGCCCTGCCATATGTTGCGGCCATTCTGGCGGAGATCGAGAAAATCGTGGAGGCGGCTCCCTTTCGCACCATGCAGGTGCCGGGCGGTGGCACCATGTCGGTCGCCATGACGAATTGCGGTCAAGCTGGCTGGGTAACCGATCTGAAGGGCTACCGCTATGCCCCGGTCGATCCGGAGACGGGACGGCCGTGGCCTGAGATGCCTGCGCCCGTCCGCGATCTTGCCGTGCGAGCCGCGGAAATCGCCGGGTTTGCCGGCTTTCGGCCTGACGCCTGCCTGATCAACCGCTACGAACCGGGTGCGCGCATGGGACTGCATCAGGACCGCGACGAGCTGGATCGCGCGGCGCCGATCGTTTCGCTGTCCCTGGGGCTGCCCGCGACTTTCTTGTTCGGTGGCTTAAGACGAAGCGACCCGCAGACCCGGATCAGCCTTTGCCACGGCGATGTCGTTGTCTGGGGCGGACCGGCGCGCATGGCCTATCATGGCATTTTGCCGTTAAAGGAGGGCGTTCATCCGGATGTCGGCCGGCAGCGCCTCAACCTGACGATTCGCAAGGCGCTTTAGTTCAAAGACGCCGATCTGCCGTCGGGCGGAAGCTGCATGAGGCCGAACCAGTACTGTTCGATCTTGTTGACGATCTCGTCATATGTATCGCTGGTCAGCGGCTTGGTAATATAGCCGTTGGCGTGACGATCGTAGCAGGTGCTCACATCCGAATCCGCGCTGGAACTCGACAGGATGATGACCGGGATCTGGCGCAGTTCCGGATCGGATTTGACCTCTCTCAGGAAGTCCTGACCGTGCATGTGCGGCAGATTAAGGTCGAGCAGGATAATATCCGGTCGTGGCGTTTCGCCGTCTTCGCCTTTGCCGCGAAGGATATCCAGGCCGTCCTCGCCGGTTTCGGCAATCGTGATTTCGTTGAGCACGGTCGCGCGTTTGAAGGCCCGCCGCGTCAGGACGGCGTCGCCGCGATTGTCTTCAATCAATAAAACCCTGGCCGCTCGCGATCGCTCTATGACCTTCGTCATCAATACCCCGTTTTCGAGCCGGCCCGCCGTATCGGCAGTTCTATAACGCTCCGCAGCATTTTTTCCCGATTTTGTCTTGCGCCGCAAGCACTTTCATCGATGGATACGCCAAAGGATCACATGAAATTCATTCATTACGCGGTGACGAAGGCGTTGCCCTCTGGTACCTCTGATTTGCCGGTGCGGGGCCGGTGACAACGGCGAGCGGGTTTTCATGAGAGTTGCGCCAGTTTTTTCGACTTGCGGGCGAGACATATGA
>CBIHPL010000356.1:0-4362 GCA_966212005.1 uncultured Asticcacaulis sp. | reverse complement strand
CTTGATCGACTGGCCGGGGTTGAGGAATTCGGCCTTGCCATAGATGTCGCAGCCGGTGGCGTCGGACGCCGCCTTAAGACGGATCAGCGGCGTGTTTCCGATCAGGTCGACGACTGAGCTTACGGGTGCGGACATGGGAATGGTTCTCAAGAAGGGTCAGGCTAGCTATCAAATTGCTGCCGTTTGCCCAAGCGATGGATTCTAATGGCGCGATTTAGATCGGAACGCAGTTAAATGGAACTGTCGTTCCGATCTAATTTTTGCTTGGTCGCGATGTTATGCGGAAACCTGTTCCGCACATCGCTCGGGCATCCTTGCATGTCACAGCAAGTTCATGGTGTGCGTTCACAATGGAAAATAACACATAGCGTTTTTATTTTTGTCCCGGTTAGTTTCGGGGCGGCGGACGGGCAACATGGTTATGGAGTTGTTAATGGCCGTCCTGAGCTTTATACTGTCCATCGTCGCTGGACTGGCGGCGGGCTGGATTGTTTACTATATAATGGTGGGAGGGCTTAGAATGACGGAAAACGATAACAAAAACAAGATTTTGCTGGAAAAAGAGTCTTTGCTCGACCGGTTCGGCGTCGTTTGCTTCCGCATTGCCAATCGCTTCGTGATTTCGACGCTGGGTGGCGCCGTCGTGAAACTTGTGCTCGGCAATCCAAAAACCCGTAAAGCTTGATTGATCTTGCGCGGACGGCAGGGCTCGCTCTATAGCAGGCCAACTACGTTCCCAATGGATGCAGGTCCGCGCCAAAATGGCTGTCTTTACTCCCGTCTCATTAGACGATGCCAGGGCCTACCTGCGTGACTACGACATCGGCGAACTGATCCACCTCGAAGGCATCGAGGAGGGCGTTTCCAATACCAATTTCAAGGTCGAAACGACGACGGGACTGTACGCCCTGACCCTGTTCGAAGCGGCGACGCCGTGGGACGACCTGCCGTGGTTCATGGACTATACGCTGTATCTTGACCGCAAAGGCTATCCGGCGCCGGGGCCTGCGCTCAAGCGCGACGGTCAGTCCCTGGGCGAGATCAACGGCAAGCCATGCGCCCTGATCAAGTGGCTGCCGGGCCGCTGGCCGCGCAACCCCGATGTGCGCCATGCGGCGTCGGCGGGTGAATATCTGGCGAAGCTGCATCTTGTCGGCGGGGATTTTCCGCAAGTCCGCGAAAACAGCATGGGGCCGCAGGCCTGGCCGGGCCTGATCGAACGTTGCGTGCCGAAGGCCGCGACCTCGCCACGGGCTCAGGATGTTCTGGAAGATTTCCGCCGCGAACTGGATTGGCTGCGCGAACGCTGGCCGACGTCCTTAAGCAGCGAAGCGCTAGGACAAACAAAAAGTCTGCCCAAAGGCGCTATCCACGCTGACTATTTTACCGATAACGTCCTGATGAGCGATGACGGTGAAGTTACAGGCGTCATTGACTACTACTACGCCTGTACGGACTTCTATGCCTACGACCTGGCGGTGTCGCTCAATGCCTGGGGCTTTACGCCGGGCGGGCAGCCCTTGCCGGACATGATCCGCGCCTTTGCCGATGCCTATGATGCGGTACGGCCGTTGTCCGATGCGGAAATTGAAGCCCTGCCGTTGTTCGCGCGCGGCTCGGCGGTGCGGTTTACCCTGACGCGGCTTTACGACCTGCTCAACCACGACCCGTCATGGGTGGTGAAGCCCAAGGACCCGGAAGCCTTTTACCGCCGGCTTGAGTATCACCGCTCGGTCAAAAGTGGCCGCGACTATTTCTCGGCGTAAACCGGCGGATCGTAACGGCCGTGCCAGACGCGCACGGCGCTGGCGTTTTCCTGGCGCTGCTGAACGCTGACGGCGTCACGTATCTTCGCCTGAAGCGCGGCCTCGGTGGCACTGTCGTCGTCACGATTGTCCAGGCTCAGTTGCAGCCAGTAGTCCGCACCGGCATGATCGTTCCAGTCTGCCAGGATCGTGGCAAGCTCCAGCTGACAGGCGGACACCAAGCGGGCATTGTCGTCGCCGGTCAGACGATGGCCATTGTTATTGGCTGCGCGCATCAGCCAGTCCAGTCCGGCGACAGCATCGCGCGGGGCGCCGCGTCCATTGAGCAAGGCACGTCCCACGGCGGCCTGCGCTTCGACATCGCCAGAATTCGCCGCGCGGCTGTACCATTGGAAGGCTTGGCCCGCCGTATCGACGGCGCCCAGCCGGTCGTCGTCGTAAAGCCTGGCCAGTTGCACCTGGGCATCGCGGTCCCCGGCTTCGGCGCGTGCACGGACGCTGTTGGCGGCGCGGGTATAGTAGATGACCGCCATGCCGCGGCGTGCATCGCCCAGTTCACCGGATTCGTAATGCCGGGCGGTGACCAGCTGGTGGTAATATTCGCCGTCATCGGCCACCGCCTGGAACCATCTTTCGGCGTTGGCCACGTCAGGCTTGACGCCTTCGCCCGTCAGGTAGCGATAAGCGACGGCTTCCGCCCCGCGCGCGTCGCCATCCTCCGCCGCCTTAAGGTCGGTGAGATATTCGGCCCGCCATTCCGCGATATTCGCGCCGAAACCCGCCTTGCCGAGCGCGACAATTTCGGCGTCCAGTTTCGCGTTCTCGCTGCCGGCCTCTCTCATGCGCAGGGCCCAGCGCAGGCGTTCGGTGCCGCCGGCGGGCGGGGCATAGGCCTGGGGCGTGTCGCAACAGGTGTTCAGTTCATAGATGGCGTTGCCGCTGCCCATCAGGGCCGCTTGCTGCAGCAGGCTCATGCCGCCGTTCCAGTCGGCCGCGACGCCCAGTTCGCCGTCACGCCGGATCATGCCCATCACATAGGTCGCTTCGGCGTCGCCATGCGCCATCGCCTTCCGCAGCCACGGCACGGCGGCCTTATCGTCGCGATCATAAAGCCAGACACCGAGTTCGGAGGTCGCGGCGTCATCACCGGCATTGGCGCGCGAGACAAGGTCTTCGGGCGCAGCTTCGGCCATGGCGGCGGACGCCGTCAGCCACAGCACGGCCATAAGGGCCACGCGCATAGATTCCGTGATGGTGTGCAATGTTGAGCCCCGCCCAGTTAACGATTTAGAACGCGTTAACCATTTGAAACTGACACGGATGTGCTTCAGAGTCCATATAGTGAGATGAGGCGTGTGCGACTTTCGAGTCACACTCGTTGCGTGTGTAACTTTAGCGGCTTGACCGTCAGAGGTTGATGGTAAATAAGGCCCGCATGTTTATGAAACGCAGCCATATCCAGATGCAGACTCCGACCGTCTCGCCAGAGAACGGCGTCGATACCTGCGCGCTGCGTCCGACCCTCGATCTGCTCCAGGGCTGTATCCGAAATCCATAGGACTTTAGACGTCCGATGTTTCGCATCCAGCCCTTTCGACCCGGTCGGAAGGGCTTTTTCCATTCATTTTCCAACCACTCACATTACTGAAAACAAGAAGGAGAAAACACATGCAAGTTTTCCAAGGCGCCCGTGGGGGCTTGATCAAGGCGTGGATCGACGGTGTGGCCGTCGAGGATCAGGCGCGCAAGCAGCTCGACAATATTGCCGCCATGCCGTTCATCCATAAGCACGTTGCCATCATGCCGGACGTGCACTGGGGCATGGGCGCGACCATCGGTTCGGTCATCCCGACCAAGGGCGCGATCATCCCGGCGGCGGTCGGCGTTGACCTGGGCTGCGGAATGATGGCGGTGCGGACCACGCTCAATGCCTCGGACCTGCCGGACAACCTGTCGGGGCTGCGTACGGCGATCGAGGAGCGTATCCCGCACGGCCGGACCGACAATGGTGGGGTTAATGACCGCGGCGCCTGGGGCGAGGCGACCGACGCGGCCAACGGCAAATTTTCGAAGCTGTCCGATGAGCTGAAAACAATCGTCGACAAGCATCCGAAGATTTCCCAGGCCGCACAGCGGGCGCAGAACCATCTGGGTACGCTTGGCACCGGCAACCATTTCGTCGAGGTCTGCCTCGATGAAAACGACGCCGTGTGGATCATGCTGCACTCGGGGTCTCGGGGTATCGGCAACCGGATCGGTTCCTACTTCATCGAGCGCGCCAAGCACGAGATGAAGCGGTGGTTCATCAACCTGCCGGATGAAGACCTGGCCTACCTGCCGGAAGGCTCGGAGCTGTTCGGCGACTACATGGGCGCCGTCTCGTGGGCCCAGCGGTTCGCGCGGACCAACCGCGAACTGATGATGACGGCCGCGCTTGAAGCGCTTTCGGTATCCGTGCCGAAGCGGTTCACCTGCGACTGCGAAGCTGTGAACTGCCACCACAACTACGTGGCGCACGAACGGCACTTCGGTTCGGACGTACTGGTGACCCGGAAGGGCGCCGTCCGGATCACGCCGGAGACACTGGGGATCATTC
>CBIHPL010000355.1:0-4382 GCA_966212005.1 uncultured Asticcacaulis sp. | reverse complement strand
GCCCGGCGCGCTTTGACATCGTGATCGAGCAGAAGGTGGTCACTGCCAAGGATGTCCTCTCACTCAAAATGGCCCCCGGCGGTGGGACAGCGATACGGTTTGTGCCAAAGACGTAGATTATCCCTTCTCCCCGTTTACGGGGAGAAGGTGGTCGCTTGCGACCGGATGAGGGGCAAAAAACTGTTTCCGCATCTCCGGTCAAGAGCGTTTGCCCCTCACCCTAGCCCAACGCTGGCGAAAGCTATACTTTCGCTGGCGCTATACCCCTCAAGCGGGGAGAGGGGACTGGTCAGTTCATCCTCGACAAGCCGCCGCACGATTCCCGCACGACCAGTTGCGCCGGCAGGCGGATATCGCGCACGTCCTCGTTCTCAATGAGACTGCTCAAACCATCGACCAGCACACGCGCGGCGGCTTCGGTATCCTGGCGCATGGTCGACAGCGATGGCGACAGCGAACTGCACACCCACAGATCATCGAAACCGACCACCGACACGTCCTGCGGCACACGGAAACCCCGGCGGTTCAGCCCCTGCAGGACCCCCATGGCCAGAAGGTCGCACGACGCGAAGACAGCGTCGAACTCAACGCCCTCCTCGATCATGCGGCTAACCTCGTTCATGCCTTCTTCGCGTTCCAGAAAACAGTCGCGGTGCAGCCGGGGATCATACTCCAGGCCCGCGGCCTGAAGCGCGCGGCGATAGCCTTCGTAGCGCTCCTTGAACTCCGGATGCTCCTTGGACGATTTGCCGAAATAGGCGATGCGCTTGCGGCCCAGCCGCGCCAGGTGCGCCGTCGCCTTGAAGCCGCCATCCTCATTGTCGCTGCCGATGCACAGGCGCGCACAATCGGGCCGGTTGACGCCCCACACCACCCACGGATCGCCCACCTCGTTCAGGTATTCGAACTTGTGCGTATAGGACTCGAAGTCCTTGCAGCCCAGGAAGATGATGCCATCCGCCCGGCGCGAAAAGCCGTAGTCCGTGCCCCAGTCGTCCGACGGCTGCTGCAGCGAGGTGATGATGTCGTAACCCTTCTCGCCGGCATATTGCAGGATCGAGCCGATCATCGGCAGGAAGAAGGGATTGATCGGATTTTGCGGATTTTCGAGATCGGCCGAAATCAGCACGGCCATGGTGTGGATCTTCTTCGAACGCAGTTTGCGCGCGTTGGAATCGACCTTGTAATGCAGTTGCTTGGCGACGCTTAAGATGCGTTCCCGCGTCTCGTCATTTACCAGTGGCGAATGGCTGAGGGCGCGCGATACGGTCGCCTGCGAGACTCCCGTGATCGCGGCAATGTCCAATGACGTCGGTCTTTTCACTCTGTTCCCTACCCTGTTGGCGCCGGCGCTTATGCGCTCTGTTCGCGCACCATACCATGGGAAGCGGTATCAATCACCTGAGGAAAAGTTCACGTCGAACAGAAAATTCCAAGGTATTCGTCGTGGCTGGGAGCGCGTTCGACGTGCTGACGGATGCCGCTGAAAATACGCCGGAAATGATCCATCAGAACGTGGTCCGCAGCCAGGTCGGCAGCCGGGTCGTAGGTTTCTGGCGACAGGCCATGCCCCAACAGAACGGCATTCCAACTGTCGGTCTCGAACGTATCCTCATCAAACAAAGGCACCTGCCCGGCGACGGCGAACGCTTCCAGCCGCCCGCACAGGTCTTCGGGCAGGTCGCGGCTGGCCTTCTGCCAGAAGGCCGACGGGCGGCGGTTGAGCGCATAGTGGGTCAGTTGGAAATCGCGTGCCCGCTCGAACATCTGCTGCATCCGCCGGTTATATTCCGCGCGTTCCGGCAGGTGCCGACGCGCGCGTGGAAACAGGCCCAGCAGATGGATCAGCCCCACCTGAACGGCGTGCAATGCCACGCTGTCGATCGGATCGAAGATGCAGGCCGCCTCACCTATGCCGATGACATTGCCCACCCACGGTTCCGAGCAGCCAGGTTCAAGTGCGGTTACAGTGATATCGCCGAGCCTGAGGCGCGAGGTCATGGCGCTCTTCAATGCCTGATCGTCGCTTTCGCCCTGGCTGGCGAATACGTAGGTGACGCGTGTGGCGTCCTGGGCCGAGAACAGGCTGAGCGTACCATTGTCGAGCGCCTGTATTCGCGCATAAGGCGGCAAGATGCGTAGGCGCGGGCCTAAGGCGGTCAGCACCCGGTCGGCCGGGAACCAACGGCGCCAGGATTCGAACGGCGCGTCCAACGCCCCACGCAGCAGGACGGATTCCGCACCGCTGACGTCGATGAACAGGTCACCGTTGATGCCGTTGACGGCAGCGATATCGCCGTCCTGGCGCTCGACCATGACCTGCGTCGCCGGGTGGATGGCGATGCCTTCGGCGCGCACGGCTTCGGCCAGCGCGGCGGTATAGGCCTTTGCCGGCAGGTGGTAGCCATAGTCGCTGCGCGCAAAGGCCTCCGTCTCGTCATCCGGCACGACAAAGCGGCCCTGCTTGGCGGCGGCCGCCGTCAGCGAGAAGTCTTCAAACGCCGCGCCCAGCCCCTGCCGCCGCGCGCGGGTAACGTAATGCAGAAAGGCCGCGCCATGGGTGGTGACCGGAAAGCCATGGCTGCCGTAAGGATGGAAGAAGGCGCCGTCGTCGCCGGCAAAGCCCTGAAAGCTTTGGCCCAGGCTGAAACTGCCGCCGGTGCGGCTGAGCAGCGCGTGTTCGTCGAGCCCCAACTGCCGGTGAAAGGCCTCCAGCGCCGGAAGCGTGGCATGGATGTCGGATGCCCGCACCCGCCCGGGCAGCTCGATGACTTCGACGGTCACACGAGACGGCGTCAGCGCCCGGTAAAGCGCCAGAGCCGACAGCCACAGCGGCGCATCACGGCCGACTATTACGACCTTTTCCATTATGCCACCTCGCTTTGCGCGAAGCTCGACAGCATCGCTGCGTGGGTCGGCAGCAACGCCACCTGATCGCGGATGCGGCCATGCAGCGCCTCAAGTTTTTCGACCAGCAAAGTCATCGACAGGGCATCGGCCATGCGGTCATAGCCGGTCGGCACCACGTCCTGGCCCATATAGACGGCCAGCCACGATGGCGGCGAGAACAAGCCATTGCGATAGGCTTCGATATAGCCGCGATGGCGGAACAGCTCGATCCTTCCCATCAGGCTGTCGGGCAGGACCATGGCGCGCATGTGCTGCCACAAGGGTTCCGGCCGTTCCGTGGCGCGATAGTGCAGGATCAGGAAATCGCGGATGCTGTCGTAGATGGTATCGATCGCGCGATTGAAAGCGCCTTGCGCGCGCGGGTCATCGGGCCACCCATTGAGATACTGCCGCAAGGTCTCGATCGCTGCCTGGACCAGATAGATGCTGGTCGATTCCAGCGGCTCCAGAAAGCCCGACGCCAAGCCGATCGCGACGACATTGTGCGACCACGACCGCGTCCTGCGCCCGGCGCGAAACCGCAGCAGCTTGGGCTCCATCAACGCCTTGCCGTCGAGGTTGTTGAGCAGCACTTCACGTGCGCGGTCCTCGTCGGTAAAACGGCTGGAAAAGACATAGCCGTTGCCGGTGCGGTGCTGCAAAGGAATGCGCCACTGCCAACCGGCTTCGCGCGCCGTGGCGCGGGTATAGGGCGTAATCTCACCCGTCCCTTCGGTGGGGACCGCAAATGCGCGGTCGCAGGGAAGCCATTGCCCCCAATCCTCCCATGGCCCTTCCAAGGTCTTGCCGGCGATCAGGCTGACAAAGCCCGAGCAGTCGAGAAACAGATCGCCATTCACCACCGTGCCAGAAGCCAGCCGCAGCCCCGTGACATTGCCGGTTTCGGCATTTTGCAGCACTTCGGTGACGCGGCCTTCGGTGCGTTTAACACCGCGCTTAGTAGCAAAGTCGCGCATGAACTGGGCATAGAGCGAAGCGTCGAAATGGTAGGCATAGGCGAAGGTCGACTTGACCGACGCCGTGTCGGTATCGGGAAAGGCGAACTTCCCCGCCCGCGCCGCCGCGATGGCGAAGCTGTATTCCTCGATCGGCGCCACTCGCACACCGTTCGTCCTGGCGCACAGCCAGTGGTGGTGAAAGCCGATCCCGGCCCAGTCCTGGCCGAACGTGCCGAACGGGTGGATGTAGCTGTTGCGCCCCCATCCCGCGAACTCGATCCCCAGCTTGAAGGTCGCCTGGGTGCGGCGCATGAACTCGGCCTCATTGATGCCGAGCCCGTCATTGAACGCCTTGATGTGCGGCAAGGTCGCTTCGCCAACGCCAACCGTCCCGATCTCGTCCGACTCGACCAGCTCGACGCTGAAACGGCGGGTGGCCACAAGCGCGCTCAGCGACGCTGCGCTCATCCAGCCTGCCGTGCCACCGCCAAGAATTACGATTTTCATGGTCTGCCCCGCAAACAGAAACGGGGC